>CAJQNH010000091.1 GCA_905479615.1 uncultured Eudoraea sp. | reverse complement strand
TGACTTTTTAATAACAAAGAGACCGGAATTGATATCATTCACAATAATCTTTTCACTTTCAAAATACGGGTATACACTCCATACGCCTTCAAAAGCAGCGGTATTATTGGACGGATAAGTATCAAAAAAACCTTCTTCAACGATACTTTTCCCGTCTATGCCTGAAAGATCAAGAATGCGGACCCCTGCTGTATAATTTGCGAGATAAAAAGCATCTCCCTTTACATAGCCGTTGTGATCAATTGCGGCAGTTTCACCTAAATAAGTAGTGTGTAAAATTGGATTGTCAAGATCCGAAAGATCAAAGACCAGGGTACGCGAATCAAAACCAAGTTGGGTCTCATCTAATTCATCTCCCAAAATAAAATAGCGTTGGTCTTCAGAAAACCACCCCTGATGTGTATAACCTATATTAGCGTATTGAAAAGTACTGATCTGCATGGGATTATCTTTGTCTGTGATATCCACAATAGCAACTTGATTTTCATTCGCCCCTATAAAAATTTCCTGCCCGGTGTAATCAGCATCAGGACCATTATAGGTAACAACCTGTGCATCATGCGAATACCCGTTGGCGCCATAACCGCCTGCGGCAGTTGGATTTTTTGGATCCTGCACATTAATGAAGTGCACACCCCCGTTGTATAAATCATTTCTGGCAGTGCCAACCGCAAAGGCATATCCGCTAACTTCATTGATAACTATATTGTGTGCGCTACCAAAACCAGTATAGCGGGTATCTGCTTCAAAAGTTTCCGGGGCATTCGCCACATTCCTTAATTTAGTTAAATCAAAAACCTGCATCCCATGGCCGCCTGCTTCAGAGACAATAAATGCATGGTCCTGGTATACTTTTATGTCTCTCCAGGAGCTGGATACAGTTGCTGAAGGTAATTTTCCAAGATAAATAAGTTCTTCAGTATCCGTTATGTCAACAAAGGCTGTTCCATTATCCAAACCTACCAAAGCGTATTCTTTCCCGGTAGTAGTGTCTGTCCAGCCCCAGATATCATTTGCTGATGCAGCACTAAGTTCCGCCAAAGAAATCCGGCCCAGGAAGTCATAACCATTACATGGGTAAATACCTGCCATGCCACTGGTGCAAGGCAATAAACCTGTTTGCGGATTATCAACAATATCATCATCAGCTGCAGGAGAATCATCACTATTGGAGCAACCTACCAGAAATAGCAGGCATAAGAAAGGTAGGAGTGATTTTTTCATGGGGCAAAAAATAATAATTCTTTTTCGCTATAAAGATAATATATTATTCCCATCCGCTTATTTTTGTACCATGCTTGAAGATAAGAACCAGGAGAAAACCTCGCTAGAACAATTGGGTGAATTTGGATTAATAGATCATCTAACCCAGAACTTTAAATTGCAACATAAATCTTCTATTAAGGGGATTGGCGATGATGCAGCCGTGCTTGATTTTAAGGATAAAAAGACCCTTGTCTCTACAGACTTGTTGATTGAAGGGATACATTTTGACCTCAGCTATATGCCGCTAAAACACCTGGGATATAAAGCTGTAATGGCTAATTTATCTGATATTTATGCGATGAATGCAACAGCTACCCAGATTACGGTATCCGTAGCAGTCTCCAATAGATTTCCTTTAGAGGCTTTGGAAGAATTCTATGAGGGTATTTCACTGGCCTGTGAACTTTACAAAATAGATCTGGTCGGAGGAGATACTACCTCTTCCACTACAGGGATGATCATAAGTATAACCGCTATAGGAGAGGCTGCCAAAGAAGACATCGTTTACAGGAGCGAAGCAAAACCAAATGATCTCCTGGTGGTTAGTGGTGACCTGGGAGCCGCATATATGGGGTTGCAAGTTTTAAAACGCGAAAAAGAAGTATTTAAAGTTAATCCAAATAATCAGCCAGATTTGTCGGAATATAGCTATATCATTGAACGCCAATTAAAACCTGAGGCCAGAAAAGATATAGTGGAATTATTAAAAAAACTGGATATTCAACCTACTTCTATGATTGATATTAGCGATGGACTTTCTTCTGAAATTCTTCATTTGTGCAAACAGAGTGATGTAGGTTGCAATCTTTTTGAAGATAAAATTCCTTTAGATCCCACGGTCATTTCAGCATGCGAAGAATTTAAACTGGATAGTACTTTAGTTGCTTTAAGTGGCGGTGAGGATTATGAGTTATTGTTCACTATTGATCAAAAAAAATTCCCGGAATTAAAGGGCAATCCTAACTTTACTGTTGTGGGGCACATAACAGATAAGAATGAAGGCGCACACTTAATATCCAGGAATAATTCTAAAATTCCACTTACCGCTCAGGGGTGGAATTCATTTGCCAAAGCATAATTAAGCTACCTGTTGGGTAGTCCTATGTCTTTTTTGGTATAAGTCTTCTAAGGTATCGTTGATCTCCTGAAGTTCAGGTGTTAAAACGGAAAGATTTCCGCTTACGTCTGTTGTGACTTCTTTGCCACAGTGAACACACTTATATTCTTTTATGTGCAAGGTAACTTTCTTGGACACGGAATAATGGTGGCCAAAAATATTACAAAATACTTTTTTCATAATGTAGGTTTTAGGTCTGCATTGGTAGGGTTTGGGAATCCTTAATATGCAATTATCAACTTTCAGTAAAAGTTAATGAAACTTTAAATTCAACTAACTTAAATTCAGAACGCATCTACCTTGCATTTTATTGAGTATGACCTATAAATTTTATGCTTTTTTCGATGAACGTCTCTTTTTACGACCAATTGTAAGTTTATAAGGATGAATTATGTTTTAGATTTAGTCCTTTTTTCATTTATCTTTCATGTTTTATAAATCCTATGAATAGAATAAAGGAAACACTGGTAACGGCTTTTGCGCTTTTCTCACTTTTCTTTGGTGCAGGAAATCTTATTTTACCTCCGCAACTCGGATTTAAAGCCGGGGAATTATGGTGGCTTGTTGCTCTTGGCTTCGCGATCTCTGCCGTTTTAATCCCAATATTGGGAATCCTTGGTCATGCCAAACTACAGGGAACTATGTTTGATTTTGCTTCTAAAGTATCCTCTTCTTTTAGCTTGGTATTTTGCTTTATTATTTATGGTGTTTCAATTTCATTGCCTTCACCCAGAACCGCATCTGTTACTCACGAAATGGGTATTGCGCCTTTGCTTCAGAATTCTGCATTAAGTACAAGTATTGTCTATTTTATATTAGTATTCATTTTTGTAATGAACCGATCAAAAATATTGAACATAATAGGGAAATACTTAACCCCAGGAATTATTCTTATCCTCTTATCTATTATGGGTATAACTCTATTTTCTTTCCCCCTAGATTTTGGAACCAACACTTTTAACAATCCTGTTACAGAAGGAATTTTGGAGGGTTATCAAACCTTTGACGCCATAGGCGCCATTGTGGTAGGTGGGGTAATTATAACTTCTATTAACCTAACTCATAAAGAAGCTTCTTATGACCGCAAAAAAGCCTTAATCAGCAGAGCCGGTTGGCTGGCCGGATTTGGTTTAATAATGATATATGCGGGATTAATTTTTACCGGAGCGGTCATGCACGGACATTTTGACGCAGCAGTTTCGCGTACTTCACTTATTACCGGGATAAGTAAAATAACCCTTGGTTCTAAGGCCAATTTATTTTTGGGGATATTAGTAAGCCTGGCTTGTTTTACCACTGCCGTAGGAATTGTAGCAGGCACAGCAGACTTTGTAAAATCGCGTTTGCCAAAATCAAACAGAGCATATTTGATTACTGCTCTAATCAGTTGTTTACTTGGAGTAGTAATGGGGCAATTTAATGTAGATTACATCATCGCCATTGCATTGCCAATTCTAATGTTTGTCTATCCTGTTACAATTGTTTTAATCTTGCTCAATGTGATTCCAGAAAAATTTGGTTCCCCAAAGGTTTTTAAAGCAGTTGTATTCACGACTATTATTTTTAGTGTCCCTGATTTTTTAGGAAGTATTGGTTTAGGTAGTGAAATAGAATCCATTACAAGATGGATTCCCCTTAGTCAATTAAGTATGGGATGGGTATTACCCGCTTTGGCTGTCTTTATTTTTACTAACATAAGTAAAAGAGGCTCATCGAAAACTGCGAAGTTTTAGTGCAAATCACTCTTACCATTTAAAGCTAATCCGGAGTTAATCTTTTGAATTACTTATTCATAAGATCTTCAATCTCATCAACTTCAATCGGGATATTTCGCATTAGATTAAATGGAGTGCCTTTTTCCGTAATAACTACATCATCTTCCAAACGGACACCCATCTTCTCATCTGGAATATAAATCCCTGGTTCTACAGTAAAGACCATGTTCGGCTTCATAGGAGTTTTTAATGCTCCATAGTCATGGGTATCCAATCCCATATGGTGACTTGTACCATGCATGAAGTATTTTTTATAAGCGGGCCAGTCCTTATTTTCATTTTGAACATCAGCTTTATCAAGCAATCCTAATCCAATAAGTTCAGAAGTCATTATTTTGCCCACCTCTATATGATACGCTGCCCATAAAGTTCCAGGTACCAACATATTAGTAGCTTCATTTTTAACCCGAAGTACCGCTTCGTAAACCTGGCGTTGCCTTTCGGTAAATTTACCATTTACCGGAACGGTCCGGGTCATGTCACTGGAATAATTTGCATATTCAGCTCCTACGTCCATCAGGATTAGGTCGCCGTCTTTACATTGGTTATTATTTTCAATATAATGTAAAACATTTGCATTATTTCCTGAAGCTATTATTGGAGTATAAGCAAATCCTTTAGAACGATTACGTATAAATTCGTGAAGATATTCAGCTTCCAATTCATACTCCCAAATACCAGGTTTCAAAAACCTTAATAAGCGACGGAAACCCTTTTCTGTAATATCACACGCATGCTGAATAAGTTTAATTTCCTCAGCTTCTTTTACGCCTCTTATCTGTTGTAAAATGGGATTACTCTTAGCTACACGGTGTGCTGGAAAATCATTCTTGCATTTTAAAATAAATCGATCCTCCCTGGTTTGAGTCTCTACTGATTGTCTATAGTGCTCATTGGTATTAAAATAAATACATTCAGCTTCAGTCATCAGACCAAAAAATACCTTGTCAAAATCTGTTAACCAATGCACAGATTCTATCCCTGAAACGGCAGTTGCCTGATCCTTATCTAACTTTGCTCCTTCCCAGACTGCTATGTGATCGTTTGTTTCCCTTACAAATAATATCTCCCTGCTTTTTTTATCAATCGCATCTGGAAAAAGTAAAAGGATGGATTCTTCCTGATCTACACCACTGAGGTATAAAATATCTCTATGCTGTTGAAAGGGCATGGTGCTGTCAGCGCTAATTGGGTAAATGTCGTTGGAATTAAATATCGCAATACTCTTTGGCTTCATCTGAGCCATGAATTTTTCCCGATTCTTTTTAAACAGTCCGCTATTTATTTGTTCATATTTCATAAAGGAAAGTACTTTTCTCAAAAATAAGCATAAGCATGTTTACTTCAAAAAGGTAGGCCATATTAAGAAGTATTCAGACTCGAAGTATTCCTCAGTAAATCATTAAATAAACAGAAGTCTATTATTATATTCTTGTCCGCACAACCACAAATTCATATTTTCACACACCAATATTTATTATCAAACCGATGAAATATAATCTGAAGCTTATTGCATTTTTTGCTTTTTTTATAAGTATCGTTCAATCCATAACAGGTCAATCAAATAATGTTGAGGAAGCCCAGATGCTCAAAAAGCAAATGGCGGCTAATTCTCTGGTTAAAAATATTCCTTTCTCAAGTATTGGCCCTACAGTAATGAGTGGAAGAGTTGTAGATATTGATGTAAATCCTAAGGAGCCTACCGAATTTTATGTGGCCTATGCCTCGGGAGGCCTTTGGTATACAAATAATAACGGCACCACATTTTTACCTGTAATGGATAATTCCGCTACACAAAATATTGGGGATATCGCAATAGATTGGGACTACGGGACCATATGGGTAGGGACTGGTGAGAATAATGCTTCACGTTCCTCTTATGCTGGCATTGGCCTCCTAAAATCTAATGATAAGGGTAAATCCTGGAAAAATATGGGCCTTTTAGATTCACACCATATTGGCAGGATTGTGATAAATCCTAATAACCCCAGAGAGTTGCTTGTGGGTGTAACCGGTCATTTGTACACTAATAATGATGAACGCGGAGTTTATAAAACTTCAGATGGAGGTTCTACCTGGGTAAAAACACTTTATATCAATGACGCTACTGGTATTATCGACTTGGCTTTTGTGCCTGGAAATTTTAATATAGTTTATGCGGCGGCTTGGGAAAAAGATCGAAAAGCCTGGAATTTTAAAGGTAATGGTGGTAGTTCCGGTATTTTCAAGAGTATAGATGGTGGCTCTAGCTGGACCAAGATAAGTGGTGGGAACAGTGGATTCCCTTCTGGTGAAAATGTTGGACGTATTGGATTAACTGTATTTGATAAAAATACTCTGTATGCAGTCCTGGATAGTCAATTTCCGAAAACAAAGAAGGATATTGATTCTGATGAATCTGACGGACTTACCAAAGGTGAATTTAAGTCCATGACCGTTGACACTTTTCTTAAACTGGATAATAAAGAACTTGATAGGTACCTGAAAAGAAATGGGTTTCAGGAAAAATACAAGGCTGAGAATGTAAAACAGCTTATTCAAAGTGGTACTGCTAAGCCACAGGATCTTGCCAGCTATCTTGAAAATGCCAATTCCTTATTATTTGATACCCCGGTTGTTGGTGCTGAGGTATATAGAAGTGAAGATGGAGGATTAACGTGGAATAAAAGAAATGAAAAATATATTGATGACCTTTTTTACAGCTATGGATATTATTTTGGACAGATCAGAGTAGATGCCAGAGATATGAATAAGATTTATTTGGGAGGTGTTCCTATTATAAAGTCTGATGATGGTGGAAAAACCTTCACTTCAATTAATAGGGAAAATGTGCATGCCGACCATCACGCTCTTTGGGTAAATCCTCAAAAACCTGGACATCTAATTAATGGAAATGATGGCGGAGTTAATATCTCTTATGATGACGGAGCTAATTGGATTAAAAATAATACTCCTGCCGTAGGTCAATTCTACGCAATTAATATTGACTATGAAAAACCTTATAATGTATATGGTGGCCTTCAGGATAATGGTGTGTGGAGAGGAGCCCACAATTCTTTGGAGAATAGCGCATGGCAGCAGAACGGACAATATCCGTGGAAAATGATTCTTGGAGGAGATGGGATGCAGGTGCAGGTCGACAAAAGAAATTCAAATATTGTTTACACCGGATTTCAATTTGGTAATTATTATCGTCTTGCTCTAAATGAAGATAAAACCACTCGCATACAACCCAAACATGAATTAGGTGAGGAACCTTACCGCTTTAATTGGCAGACTCCCATTTTACTCTCTGCTCATAACCAGGATATTCTTTACCTGGGGAGTAACAAACTTCACCGTTCACTTAATCAGGGTGACACCTGGGAAGTGATTTCTGGCGACCTTACGCAGGGAGGGAAAAAAGGTAATGTAGCATATGGTACTTTAACAACAATCAGTGAATCTCCCTTAAAATTTGGATTGGTTTATACCGGCAGTGATGACGGTCTCGTTCATCTATCTAAAAACAGTGGCGGCAACTGGGATTTGATATCAAGCGAGCTTCCACAAAATCTATGGATCAGCAGGGTTGCAGCCTCCAAACATAAAAAAGAAAGGGTATACGTTACACTTAATGGTTACCGCAATGATGATTTTACACCTTATGTTTATATGAGCAATGATTATGGTAATTCGTGGAAAAATATTGCTTCCAAACTTCCGGCTTCACCAATAAATGTAATAATTGAAGATCCTGAAAATGAAAATCTTTTATTTGTAGGTACAGACAACGGGCTATACATGACAGTCAATCAAGGTAATTCATGGGAATTATTTCAAAACAGAATTCCTAATGTTGCTATACACGATTTGGTAATTCAACCAGAAGCGAAAGACTTGTTGGTAGGGACCCATGGAAGAAGTATTTATAAGACAAATATTTCATGCTTACAGGAAATCAATAAGGAAATCCTTGCTAAGGAATTACATGTTTTTAAACCAGATAACCTAAAACACTCTCAAAGATGGGGAAATCCATATAGCTCTTGGTCAAAACCAAATACTCCCGGATTGGACATTATATTCTATTCACAAAAATCAACGAATTACTCCGCAAAAGTCTTATCTTCAGATAAAACGATTGTAAGTGAGTCAGTGCTTAAGGCAGACAAAGGTTTAAATATTATGTCTTTTGATGTCGCATTTTCCAAGAAAGGCAAACTGGATTATTTAAAAAAAAATAAGGTGAACCTTAAAACTGCCGAAGATGGAAAGACCTATTTACCTATTGGGGCCTATGAGGTAGAAATTTCATCAGGTACCACAACTGAAAAAATTAATTTAAAAATTGAATAAACTTAAATTATATGCAATTAACCTTAAGTATACCGGCACTTTTATTTCCAGCCATTTCGCTAAGTATGTTGGCATATAATGCCCGGTATTTGGCAATAGCAGCACTTATACGTCAGTTGCATAAACAATATCAGGAAAAAGCATCCCGCGGCTTGGGAATACAGGTCCGTCAATTAGAAAGAAGGCTTAAAATTATAAAGAACATGCAGGCTGTCGCAATACTAAGTTTCCTGTTCAGCGCCATTACGATGTTTCTCATCTATATAGAACAAGATTTCTGGGCCAACCTCATCTTTGGTATTAGTCTTCTTGCTCTTATGATTTCGTTGGTTTTATCCTTGATTGAAGTACAACTCTCCACAAATTCCCTTAAGATCCAATTGTCAGATATGGGAGATAAAAATGTAAAAGAATAATATTCATAAATTTATTTTAGCTCTATTTTTACTTGGTTTATACCGTTTTTCTTTTAGAAGTTCTATCAAACTCTTTGTATTTGAATAAAATCAATCTAAATACCATTCTAATAGGTCTGGAAATTTGTTAATGATTTCCTCTTGACTTAAATTTGGTCCCCTAAACTATAACTAATGAGTTCACTGATTAAATCGTCCATAGCCCGGAAAGTGGTAATGGCACTTTCGGGTCTTTTTTTGGTATTGTTTTTGGCACTTCATGTAACCATTAATTTAACCTCTGTAATTTCCCCCGACACTTTTAACCAATGGTCCCATTTTATGGGATATAATGGACTGGTACAATACATCATGCAGCCAGTATTAATAATTGGCGTTATAGTGCATTTTGTAATGGGAATAGTTCTTGAGATTAAAAACACACAGGCGCGTTCAATTAAATACACCAAATACAAAGGAGCTGCCAACGCTCCATGGGTTTCACGTAACATGATAATCACTGGTCTGGTTGTCCTTGCTTTTCTGGGCTTACACTTTTATGACTTTTGGGTTCATGAAATGACCTACAAATATATAGAGTCCAATCCTGAAGACCCAACACGTTATTATACGGAAACTGTTGAGAAATTTGCTCCCATATGGAGAACTGTTCTTTATATTGTTTCTTTCGGATTGCTCAGCCTTCATTTATGGCATGGATTTGCCTCATCTTTTCAAAGTATGGGTTTAAACAATAAATACACCCCATCTATTAAATCATTTACCAAAATCTACGCGGTAGTAATTCCTTTGGTATTTGTCTTTATTGCTATATATCATCATCTTAACCCTATAACTCATTAATTATGGGCATTCTTGATTCAAAAATTCCATCGGGGCCTTTGGCTGAGAAATGGACAAAATATAAAAACGAAATTGATTTAGTAAACCCTGCTAATAAGCGTAATATTGATATTATCGTTGTTGGTACTGGTCTGGCCGGTGGTTCTGCTGCCGCTTCTTTCGCAGAATTGGGATACAATGTTAAAACATTTTGTTACCAGGATTCACCGAGAAGGGCACACTCAATTGCCGCGCAGGGTGGAATAAATGCTTCTAAAAATTATCAGGGCGATGGTGACAGCGATTACAGACTATTTTATGATACAGTAAAAGGTGGTGACTACAGGTCGCGCGAAGCTAATGTTTATCGATTGGCCGAAGTGTCTGGTAATATTATTGACCAATGCGTTTCCCAGGGTGTACCATTTGCCCGTGATTATGGCGGACTATTAGATAACAGATCCTTCGGTGGAGTTTTAGTTTCCAGAACCTTTTATGCCAAAGGACAAACAGGGCAACAATTATTATTAGGGGCATATGCCGCGATGAACCGGCAGATACATCGTGGAAAGATTAAGTCACATACAAGGCATGAAATGCTGGATTTGGTAATTGTGGATGGAAAAGCAAGAGGAATTATTACCAGAAACCTCATTACAGGTGAAATTGACCGTCATTCTGCACATGCAGTTGTAATAGCTACCGGGGGATACGGCAATTTATTTTTTCTCTCTACCTATGCCATGGGTGCTAATGTAATGGCCGCCTGGCGTACACATCGCAGAGGTGCTTTTATGTCTAACCCGTGTTTTACACAAATTCATCCAACTTGTATTCCGGTATCAGGAGAACATCAATCCAAACTTACCTTAATGTCGGAATCTCTAAGGAACGATGGCCGAATATGGGTGCCAAAAAGATTAGAAGATGCTCAGGCAATTCGAGAAGGTAAATTAAAGCCTACGCAATTAAAAGAAGAAGACAGGGATTACTATTTAGAACGCAGATACCCAGCTTTTGGGAATCTTGTGCCACGGGATGTTGCTTCAAGGGCTGCTAAAGAACGTTGTGATGCGGGATATGGAGTAAATAAAACTGGAGAAGCGGTATATCTGGATTTTGATGCTGCAATAATGCGATACGGAAGTGAAAAAGCACTCACATCTGGCCTCAAAAATGCGGATGATGCACATATAAGAAAACTTGGAGAAGAGGTTGTTGAAGCGAAATATGGAAATCTATTCCAGATGTATGAAAAAATTGTGGATGAAAACCCATATAAGACGCCAATGATGATTTATCCTGCAGTACATTATACGATGGGAGGTCTATGGGTTGATTACAATTTGCAGACTACTATTCCCGGATGTTATGCAGCAGGAGAGGCCAATTTCAGTGATCATGGAGCAAACAGGCTTGGAGCATCCGCGTTAATGCAAGGTTTGGCTGACGGTTACTTTGTTTTACCGTATACTATTGGTGATTTCTTAGCTGACGATATCCGCACAGGTCCTATTCCAACCGATTCTGAAGAATTTGATAAGACTGAGAAAGATGTTTTGGATAAGATCAATAAATTAATGTCCGCTAAGGGAACTCATTCTGTTGATTATTATCACAAAAAGCTTGGTAAAATCATGTGGAATAAATGTGGTATGTCTCGTAATGCTAAGGGATTAAAAGAAGCCATTGAAGAAATTGCTGCTTTAAGGAAGGATTTTTGGGAAAATGTAAAAGTACCTGGAGCTGCAGATGACAAAAATCAGGAATTAGAAAAAGCAGGTCGTGTGGCAGATTTCTTGGAACTTGGGGAACTTTTTGCCATGGATGCCTTGGAACGCAATGAGTCTTGTGGGGGTCACTTTAGAGAAGAATATCAAACTCCTGAAGGGGAAGCGTTACGTGACGACAAAAATTTCAAGTTTGTGTCGGCCTGGGAATATAAAGGAAAGCCAAAAGACGCCAAATTGCATAAAGAGAATTTGATTTATGAAAACATTGAATTAAAGACGCGTTCCTATAAATAATAAGCTATGAAGATTTATCTTAAAATATGGCGTCAAAAAGATGCTTCCTCAAAAGGAAAAATAGTAGACTACACCATGAATGGTGTTGAAGGCGATATGTCCTTCCTGGAAATGCTGGATATATTAAACGAGGATTTAATTTCGAAAGGCGAGGTGCCTATTGAGTTTGATCATGATTGCCGTGAGGGTATTTGCGGGACATGTTCTCTTCAAATTAATGGACGTCCACATGGTCCGGACAGACTTATCACAGTATGTCAACTACACATGAGAAGTTTTAAAGATGGGGATACCATAGTAATCGAACCTTTTAGAGCTAAAGCCTTTCCGGTAATCAAAGATTTGATTGTGGATAGAAATGCTTTTGAACGCATTCAACAGGCAGGTGGTTTTATTTCTGTGAACACTTCAGGCAGAACGGTGGATGCCAATTCCATTCCTATACGGAAAGAGAATGCCGATAAAGCATTTAATGCTGCAGCTTGCATTGGTTGTGGGGCATGTGTTGCAGCTTGTAAAAATGCCAGCGCCATGTTGTTTACTTCCGCCAAAGTATCCCAGTTTGCCTTATTGCCGCAAGGGCGAATAGAAGCATCAGAACGCGTGCAAAACATGGTACGCCAGATGGATCTGGAAGGCTTTGGAAATTGCACGAATACAGGGGCCTGTGAGATAGAATGCCCTAAAGGTATTTCTTTGGAAAATATTGCCAGAATGAATAGAGAGTATCTAGGTGCCTCCATAAAAGGTTAATAAAAAAATGTGCCTATTTCCAAAATCCCGGGTAGTATTATCCGGGATTTTTATTTTCAATATCACCATAACTTTTTTGTTATTTTTACCATAACTAATATGCTATGAAGTCTTCTGCACACAATATAACCTCCAAATTGCCAAAGTTGCCTGAATCTATATTTAGTACCATGAGCAGGCTTGCGAAAGAGCATAATGCAATTAACATATCACAGGGTTTTCCCAATTTTGAACCAGATCCTGTTCTTATTCAATTGGTTGCAAAAGCAATGAAAGACGGTTATAATCAATATGCTCCTTTAGGTGGTATCTATCCTCTTAAAGAGATTATTTCAGAAAAGATCGCGCTTTTATATGGTGCTAATTATCACCCGCAGTCGGAAATAACCATTACAGTTGGAGCTACTCAGGCCATTTTTACGGCAATTTCAGCACTGGTTTGGCCAAATGACGAGGTAATAGTACTTAAACCGGCCTATGATTGTTATGAACCAGCTATTAAATCAAATGGTGGTATTCCTGTATTAATTCAATTAACCGGAAAGGACTATGCCATAGATTGGGATGTATTTAAAGCACATCTTAATGACAAAACCAGGATGGTCATTATTAATACGCCACATAACCCCAGTGGGATGGTATTTTCAAAATCTGATATGCTAATGCTTCAAAGTTGTCTGAAAGACACAAATATCATCTTGTTAAGTGATGAAGTTTATGAGCATATAGTATTTGATAGTAACTCACATGAGAGTGCTTCAAAATACCCGGATTTGGCATCCCGAAGCTTTGTTTGTGCCTCATTTGGTAAAACTTTTCATGCTACGGGTTGGAAAATGGGTTATTGCGCGGCCCCGGCAGAACTGATGAAAGAATTCCAGAAAATTCATGAATTCAATGTGTTTTGCGTTAACCATCCATTCCAGCGAGCACTGGCGGAATATCTGAAGAAACCGGCCCACTACCTGGATTTAGGTCCGTTTTATCAGGAAAAGCGTGATTTGTTTTTATCTGCAATCAAAAACTCAAGATTCAAATTTAATCCTACTCAGGGAACATATTTTCAACTATTGGATTTTTCAGAAATCAGCAATGAAAGCGATATTGCTTTTGCGGAAAGACTGGTTAAAGAATCCGGTATTGCCTGTATCCCGATTTCCGTTTTCAATAAAGATCTTGTAGATAATAAACAGATTCGGATTTGTTTTGCAAAAACCACGGAAACGCTTTTAAGGGCAGCTGAAATCATCACAACAATCTAGCTAATCCTTTGTTTAATTATCTGCCGCCTTTACACGTATTCTAATCTATTGCATCATGAATAAGGCTCATTAAATCGCTAATCTTTGAGGGTTCCAACCATCTTGTGATTACTACTAAGTTATTAGCCTTGTCAATAACAATAAAATTCCCTCCAAAACCGGCGGCATAGTAGATGTCCTCTGAAAGTCCTTCCCAATGGCGATCTCCTTTGTTGTTTAGCCACCACATATAACCATAGTTTGGATTTGGTGCCGAAGGTGCAGTTGCCTCGCTTATCCATGCCTCGCTAAGAAGCTGTTGTGAGTTCCATTTTCCATTGTTAAGAAATAGTAAGCCAAAACGGGCCATATCTTCTGTGTTTATAAAAATTCCCGCTCCTGAATGACCGCCCCCTGTAACAGATTTCATTTTTATTCCATCAACTACTGTCCAGGCGTTTTCGTAGCCAAACCAACGCCATGTTGTTGAAGCTCCAATTTTATCCATTATATGCTCCTTGAGTACCACAGGTACAGGCGTTCTCCAAACTTGAGTCAATGCATAAGCCAGCACATTTACACGCACATCATTATATTCCATCACTGTGCCGGGCTCATTGAGTTTTCTAAATTTCCATTCATCTAATCCTCCTTCTTTTGGGGGCCTGTCTGCCCAATCCTTGCCACCCCACAACTCACCCGACCAATCTGAATTCTGTTGTAGTAAATGCCTCCAGTTAATTTTGCTGTTGTGTTCCCCTGCAAATATGCCGTCCCAGATATAGGAGGAAACTTTGTCGTCTGTACTTTCAATTAGATGACTATCCACTGCGAGACCTGCAACGGTAGACAAAAAACTCTTAGTCACACTAAAGGTCATGTCAACACGTTTAATATCACCCCATTTTTGAACAATGTAGCCGTTTTTCAGTATAATGCCTGCCGGACCCCCTCGTTTTTTAGTAGGTCCTAATATTTGATGAAATGGTTCTCGCTCAAATCCCTTTAAAATTGCAATCCGCAAATCTCTTGAACCCGAATATTCATTACTTTTTGCAAAATTAACAGCTTCATTCAGTTTCTTTTCATTAAGATTAAAAGTGGATGGAGGCCTTTCCTGCCATTTGGCATTTCTTTCAGGAAAATAATAGGTTTGCTGGCAAATAGCTGTATTTATTGAAAACAATAAGAGTGCTAGCACAAGGGTTTTTATATACATTGTTTATCGTATTATTTTTCCAAGTTAGCTAAATTAAGCTTCATTAGCCAATCCATTTGTTTATCGCTGCCTATATAATAGGGATGTTCTCCGAATTTTATAAATCCATTCTTTTTATAGAATCTAATGGCATTGCCGTTTTTCTCCCAAACCCCTAGCCATAAGTAGTTCTTCTTTTTTTTGGTTGCAATATCTTTAATGCGATTTAGCATCCAATGCCCAACTTGGTTTCCCTGAAATGTACTTTTAACATAAATCCTTTCCAATTCAATCGCATTTTCATCCTTTATATCACTTTGCGCTTCATTTTCATTTAATTTAAAATATCCCAAAACCTCATTTTCACATAAAACCAAATAAAAAGACGTCTGTGGGTCTGCCATTTCCAATAAAAGCTGTTCTTTAGAAAAAGCCCTTTTCATATAAGCCTTAAAATCATCGGGGTTATTGTCCTCTGCAAAGGCATCAATAAATGTCTTTCTGGTAATGGAAATAAGTCTATCTAAATCGGAATTAGTACATTTTGATAAATGAAGTTTCATACAGGAATGAAATATACTCTAAAATAAAAAAAGGAGTAAAACATATTGCTTTACTCCTTTAAATATTTTGTGATTATGTATTAAAACATAAACAGTTTTCTGGTCAACATTACTATACCGCTAAAAAAGTCGTTTCGGTATACCTGGATTTCTTCTTCAATAGGTCTGTGGTTAATTTGTGCGTCCATAGCTTTTTGGAATTTTAATAAAGTAAGATTTGGGGTTTAATAAATATAGTATAAAGATAATGTGTGTGATCCAAGCCTCTAAAAATTTGTTGTGAAGTATCTCTAAATTGTTGTGAAAAAAGTAACTCTTTTTGATTTATCGATAAAGCGTTTATTTTGATCGTTAAACGGTCATCTCCGGAACATCTCCTTCAATTAGCAATGTTCCCTCTGTTGCCTCTTTTATTGTATCAACACTCACTCCGGGAGCTCTTTCAAGCAATCGGAATCCTTTTGAGGTAACTTCCAGAACCCCTAGATTGGTAACCACTTTTTTTACGCAACCAACACCCGTAAGCGGTAGCGAACATTTTTTTAAAAGCTTTGATTCTCCTTTTTTATTTGTATGCATCATGGCTACAATTATATTCTCTGCAGATGCAACGAGATCCATTGCTCCACCCATACCCTTTACCATTTTTCCAGGGATTTTCCAATTGGCTATATCTCCATTTTCCGCCACTTCCATAGCTCCAAGAATAGTCAGATCAACGTGTTTTCCACGAATCATTCCAAAACTTGTTGCAGAGTCAAAAAAAGAAGCTCCAGGTAAAGTGGTAATGGTTTGCTTACCCGCATTAATAATATCGGCATCTTCTTCACCTTCATAAGGGAATGGACCCATGCCTAAAACGCCATTTTCACTTTGAAATTCAACGCTAATATCATCTCTGACATAATTAGCCACAAGGGTTGGAATACCAATTCCAAGATTGACATAATATCCATCTTTTACTTCCCTTGCAATTCTTTTTGCGATTCCAATTTTATCCAGCATAATATGATTCTTAAATAGTATTAGTTCCTAGATCGCACAGTTCGTTGTTCTATTCTCTTTTCATAGTGTTCTCCCTGGAAGATTCGTTGTATAAATATCCCGGGGATATGTATTTCATTTGGATCAAGATCCCCTGCCGGCACTAATTCTTCTACTTCTGCTACTGTTATCTTAGCGGCGCCACACATACATGGATTAAAATTACGTGCAGTCCCTTTGAAAATCAAATTCCCGGCATCATCGCCCTTCCAGGCCTTAACAAATGAAAAATTAGCCTCATAGGCGTGCTCAAGAACATACATTTTACCCTTAAAATCTCGTGCTTCCTTACCCTCTGCCACTTCGGTTCCATATCCCGCGGGGGTATAGAAGGCAGGAAAACCAGCCTGTGCCGCTCTACACTTTTCTGCAAGGGTTCCCTGAGGTGTTAATTCTACATCTAATTCTCCGCTTAGCATTTGCCGTTCAAATTCGTCGTTTTCACCAACATATGAGGAGATCATTTTTTTAATCTGACGTTTCTGCAGTAATAAGCCCAAACCAAAATCATCAACCCCTGCATTATTACTAATACAGGTAATATCTTTAATTCCAAGACGAACTAGTTCCGAAATTGCGTTTTCAGGTATCCCACAAAGGCCAAAACCTCCAAGCATAAAGGTCATCCCATCTTCTACTCCTCGTAATGCTTCCTGTACATTGGTCACTGTTTTACGTATCATAAGTACTAAATTAGCTAATTAAAAACGCTATTGCCTATTGCTACTAAAATACATTTTTTAATAAAAAAATCCCGCTAAAAAGCGGGATTAGTTTATTTCGTTAAATCTTGAAGATTATTCACTTTTACTAAAAATCAAAATCATCAAGGTCATCTTCAAGATTATCTTTTATTGGGGCTTCTTCATTTTCTTTATTACAATCAATGTTGATAGTAAGATCCTCCGGTATTGGAAATTCATCCATAGAGATTCCTAATTCCTCATTTGCATAATTACTTTTCATATATAAAGCCCATATAGGTAATGCCATTGAAGCACCCTGACCATAATTTATGGTCTTAAAATGTGTCGCTCTGTCTTCACCTCCAACCCATACACCTGTAACCAGATTAGGAACCATTCCCATAAACCATCCGTCACTTTGGTTCTGTGTTGTTCCTGTTTTACCTGCAATCGGATTTGTGAATTCATAAGGATAACCGGTGATTATTTCTTTATATACCGTTTGGTCTTTACTGCCAGAATGCCGTAGTCTGGTTCCTGAGCCACCTCCTGTTACACCTTCCATTAAATTAACCATTGCATAAGCTACCTCTTTACTCAGCACGTCTTTTGTTTCAGGAACGTATTCAAAGAGAACTGTACCATTCTTATCTTCTATTCGGGTAACCATGACCGGTTTTACATAAACACCCTGATTTACGAAAGCACCATACGCACCCACCATTTCATATACATTAAAATCAGGTGTTCCTAGAGCAATTGAAGGAACTTCAAGAATTTCTCCGGTTAAGCCAAGGTCTTTTACAATTGCTACAACAGGTTTAGGTCCTACTCTGTCAATTAACTGGGCGGTAACCGAATTCACTGAGTTGGCAAGCCCGCGTTTTAAAGTGTACATCTTTCCTGAATATTTTCCATCCGCATTTTTGGGGCACCATGGTTCCGGGTTTCCGTGTTTACCCGCTTCAATACAATACTGACTATCCGGAAGTGAATCACAGGGTGATAATCTCAATTGATCAATCGCGGCAGCGTAAACGAATGGTTTAAAGGTTGAACCGGCCTGTCTTGCACCCTGAATTACATTGTCGTATTGAAAGTGTTTATAGTTAAGTCCGCCAACCCAGGCCCTAACATGACCTGTTTGTGGTTCCATCGACATCATTGCAGCCCTTAAAAAGGTTTTATAGTATCTTATGGAATCTAATGGAGTCATAATAGTGTCCTTCTCCTGGATGTCACTATTCCAATCAAATACTGTCATTTCGGTTTTTTCCGTAAATGATGTCCTGATCTCTTTCTCTGATACACCATTGGCTTTCATAATGCGCCAGCGTTCAGAATTTCTCATGGCTCGCTCAATAATTCCTTTTGTCTCTTCAGAATTCAGATCCAAAAAGGGGGCCGTCGGATTTCTATCCGGAGTATTTTGATGAAAAAATTCTTTTTGAAGTCTTTTCATATGTTCCTTCACGGCTTCCTCAGCGTTTTTCTGCATACGATAATCAAGGGTGGTATAAACTTTAAGACCGTCTAAATAAATATTCCACCGATCTCTTTCGCCTTCTTCTGCAGGTTTGGGGTTTTTTTCAATCCAATCGTTAAGAAACCTTTGCAAATACATTCTAAAATAGGTAGCGAGGCCATCCCTATGAGATTCCGGGGTAAAATTTATGTCCATTTTTAAGGCCTGTAGTGAATCTTTTTCCTTGTCCGTAATAAATTCATATTTGGCCATTTGACCCAATACGGTGTTACGTCGATTCAATACTAATTCTTCTCTTCTGATAGGATTATAGAGCGAAGAATTTTTTAACATCCCAACCAGCACAGCAGATTCTTCAGTCTTTAACTCTATGGGTTCTTTTCCAAAATAAATTCTTGATGCGGAGCGTATTCCGTCTGCATTATTAATAAAATCGTAGGTGTTCAAATACCAGGCAATTATCTCTTCCTTGGTATATTGTCTTTCCAGACGTATTGCTATTACCCATTCCTTTACTTTTTGTATAATCCTGCCCGCTGCTCCACCGGATATTCTTTTGGTAAATAGTAATTTAGATAATTGTTGAGAAATTGTGCTTGCGCCCCCTCGCTTTCCAAGAAATACCATTGCTCTCAATGTTCCTCTTGCATCTATTCCGGAATGTTCAAAATACCTTGCATCTTCTGTTGCAACAAGAGCATTAACCAAGTTTTCTGGCAATTCATTGTAGGGTACGGGAGTTCTATTATCATCTAAATAAAACTTTCCAAGGGTTTGACCATCTGAAGAGATGATCTCGGTGGCCAAGTTTGTCTGTGGATTCTCCAGTCGTTCAAAGGTTGGCATTTCTCCCAAGAATCCCCAGGAAGCCAAAAGAAATATTAAAACTATCAAAAAAAGGCCTGAAGCAAACAGAATCCAAAACCATTTAATAAACTTAGAAAAGTTGGAAGAAACCTTCTTTTTCCGGGCTTTTGCCATAACTTATTTACGCTTTTCAATTAAGAAACCAACATCAGTGATGCCTTCTAGTTCCATGATCCCATCTGCTTTGCCATTTTTACGCATAGCATGGGAAATTTGTAAAGTATATACGCCCTTAACGGTAAAAATGATGTTTTCCTTATACCAAAGTTTATTTTCTTTAATACTTCCATATCCTTTTCCCAGCCATTTACCATCCGGCATAGCCATTTCATACTCCAGGGTATCCCTTTGGATATCGCCATTTGGGTATTTTAAATCTGCTATTAAAAATAGATTACTGTAAGGGAAAGATTCATCATTCCTTATGGAAATAAATATATCATTCGCGCTAATGGTGTCGTTTTCTGTGAAACTAAATTCCTTAATGTCTCCTTTAGTCCATATCCCGCCAGGATTTGACTGAAATTCCGAATGAGTCAGCTTATCATTACATGCCAAAATCAATAAAACCAAAATTGAATAGAAAATCCTTTTAGGCATTTTTGGCAGGTCTTTTTCTGTTATTTCTTCTTTTTTTATTATTGTTCCCCTTATTTCTTCGTTTTGGGCGATCAAACCTTGTAAGGCTGTCCTGCCCCACAACATTTTCAAAAATCAACTTTTCTTCTATAATATTTTCAACCGCAAACTCCTCAAGGCTGGCTACTGGTTTTTTTGCTTTATTCTTGTCCAATATCTCCTGAACTTGTTCTTTAGTGAGGATATGCCAGTTAGAAGCGTCTTCTTTATAAGAGAACCACAACATTCCTTTAAAAATGTCAGTTTTTTGACAAAAAGCTACTCCTTTTTCAGTGAATAATTTACTTTCCTGAGAAGGAAAATCCTCCAATGCCTCTAAATATTGATCCAGTTCATAGTTAAGACAACACTTTAACTTACCACATTGGCCTGCTAATTTTTGCGGATTAAGTGAAAGTTGTTGATACCTTGCTGCTGAAGTACTTACTGAACGGAAATCCGATAACCAGGTAGAACAACACAATTCCCTTCCGCAAGAACCAATACCCCCTAAACGTTGTGCTTCTTGTCTATAACCAATTTGTCTCATTTCTATGCGAATGCCAAAGGCCTTCGCCATATCCTTAATCAATTGTCTGAAATCAACACGTTCTTCTGCGGTATAGTAGAAAGTGGCCTTAGATCCGTCTCCCTGAAATTCTACATCAGAAATCTTCATCTGTAATTTTAGCAAAATAGCCATTTCACGGGCACGCTTTTTTATCTCTTCCTCCTTGTTCCGGCACTTCTGCCATTTGTCAATATCCTTTTGAGTTGCCTTGCGATATACTTTAAGAATTTCCTCTTTGGAATCAGAAACTTTTTTTCGTTTCATCTGCACCTTTACTAATTCTCCGGTTAAGGTAACAAGACCAATATCATGACCAGATTTAGACTGTGTTGCCACAATATCACCAATGGATAAAGACAAATTTTCCGTGTTCCTGAAAAACTCTTTCCTGCTATTTTTAAATCGAATTTCAACACAATCAAATGGCTGAGAACCACTTGGTAGAGACATATTGGAAAGCCAGTCAAATACAGTCAATTTATTGCAGCTATCTGTGCCGCAAGTTCCATTGTTTTTGCATCCTCGCGGCTGCCCATCCTTGCCGGTTGAACAACTGTTACAACCCATATTTTATATCTTGGTTTAACAAAACTAAAAATTGGTTTTGCTAAAATAGGTTCATAAATAATTATTGAAGGTAAAGATAGTACTTTTTTACTGTGATGGAAAGTGGCAATTATCATGTAAAAATAATCGACCTTCTTATCTTCAAGTGATATAATAAAGTCTTGAAAACGAGCACGAAAATTTTCTAAAATTACTGCAAATTATACTTGTGCAGGTTTACTTTTTGAATTTTAAGACCTCTGATCTTCCTTTTTTGAAAATTTTATTACTTACCTCTTTTCCTTTTCTAAGCCTTTTCTGTTCTTCAAAAGGAAGTTCATGGATTTCTTTACAATGGCCCGAACAACAATTATTCATTTTATCTGCACATGCCTCACATTGAATAAAAAGTAAATGACAAGCTTCATTAGCGCAGTTAACATGGGTATCACATGATTCACCGCATTGATGACATTGGGCTATGATATCTTCAGTTATGCGCTCGCCTCGCCTGTGATCAAATACAAAATTCTTACCAAGAAATTTATTTTCAAGATTTTTCTGTCTAACCTGACGTGTATATTCTATAATACCTCCTTCAAGCTGGAATACATTTTTGAACCCTTTATGCTTATAGTAAGCACTGGCCTTTTCACATCGAATACCTCCGGTGCAATACATTACAAGGTTTTTATTCTCCTTGTAGTTTGATAAATCCTTTTCTATTAAATCCAATGAGTCTCTGAACGTATCAACATCTGGTGTGATTGCATTTTTAAAATGTCCGATTTCACTTTCATAGTGATTTCGCATATCAACCAAAATTGTATTTGGGTCGTCAATCAACGCATTAAAATGTGTGGCATCAACATGTATTCCTTTGTTGGTTACATCGAAAGTAGCATCATTCAAACCATCTGCGACAATTTTTTTACGCACTTTAATCTTCAGTTTTAAAAAGGACTTATTATTCTGCTCTATAGCAATATTGAATCGAACATTTTCAAGAAATGAAATACTGTCTATATGTGATTTGAATTTTAAAAAGTTATCTGCCGGCACAGATAACTGAGCATTAATGCCTTCCGGAGCTATATAGATTCTTCCCAGAACATCGAGTTCACTCCAATGTATGAATAAGTGATTCCTAAATAATTTTGGATTATGAATATGTGCGTATTTGTAAAAAGAAATAGTCAGACGTTCCTGTCCGGCCTCTTCAATAAGAGCTTCTCTTTCTTTAGCGCTTAATGTATTGTACAGTTGCATGCTATACCAATTATTAAGTTTTAGAATGTATTTGAATGCAAAATTAAACATATTCCTCTTTAGCGCAAGAGAAAACTAATTGATTTTGCGGCTAATAATTCTATTTGGCAGGTTACGCCTGCCTGGTTGTAAATAAAAAAGAGTCTTGAAGTTTCAAGACTCTTTTAGGACCACTCCCTGGTAATTTTCTTTTTCATAGATCAACCTGATAGGATATAGTCACCATTGCCCAAAGTTCCCTGGAACCATGGAATATTTTGTGTTTAAGTACGAACACTTATCAGTGAGATGCAGGAATACTAAAAAGGTTGCTTTTGACATTGTTATATGAAAAAAGAAATGGTAATTTAGCGTTCCTAATTTCATAGAAAATCACAAATGGCTAAAGATAAAGAAGCGAAACTTAAGGCATTAAAACTAACATTAGATAAACTGGACAAAACCTATGGCAAAGGATCCGTTATGAAAATGGGAGACTCTGTTGTTGAGGATGTAGAAGTCATCCCTTCAGGTTCACTAGGCCTTGATATTGCTTTGGGTGTTGGTGGGTATCCTCGCGGAAGAGTTGTAGAAATATACGGCCCGGAATCTTCCGGAAAAACGACGCTTACTTTACATGCAATTGCCGAGGCGCAAAAAAATGGTGGCATTGCAGCATTTATTGATGCAGAGCATGCATTTGACAGATTTTACGCCAAAAATTTAGGTGTCGATATTGAAAACCTTATCATATCACAGCCCGATCATGGGGAACAGGCGTTGGAAATTACAGATAACCTAATTCGCTCTGGTGCAATAGATATAGTAATCATAGATTCTGTAGCAGCATTAACTCCAAAAAGTGAAATTGAAGGTGAGATGGGAGACTCTAAAATGGGTTTACATGCCAGATTAATGTCACAGGCTCTTCGAAAATTAACTGGTTCTATAAGCAAAACACATTGTACTGTAGTCTTCATTAATCAGTTACGGGAAAAAATAGGCGTTATGTTTGGAAATCCTGAAACTACTACAGGAGGTAACGCTCTAAAGTTTTATGCTTCTGTAAGATTGGATATTCGCAGATCTACGCAAATAAAAGATTCAGAAGGTGCTGTCCTTGGTAATAAAACGAGGGTGAAGGTCGTCAAAAATAAAGTGGCTTCACCTTTTAAAACCGCCGAGTTTGACATAATGTACGGTGAGGGAATATCCAAAGTTGGTGAAATTCTGGATCTCGGAGTACAATACGAAATTATCAAAAAAAGCGGATCCTGGTTCAGTTACGGAGACACAAAACTGGGGCAGGGAAGAGATGCTGTAAAATCACTATTGCAAGATAATCCGGAACTCCTGGAAGAATTAGAAAGCAAAATAAAAGAAGCCATTAGTGTGGTAAAGGCATAATTTAAATACCTAATTTTCATTATTCTTCGGTTTTTTAAGCAACCATTAGCTGTTATTATCATCTTGTAGTATAGATTTTAATAGATGATTATGAAAAGTATAGTCTCCCTGATTTTCGTATTATTCGCATTTGTTTTGTCTTCATGTAGTTTGAGCGATGACCAACCTAATTATTACTTTATTCCACTACAAGTTGTAAGTGCCGAATTACCTGAATCATTTAGTTTGCATGAGACCTATCAAATTAATGTAACTTATGTGTTGCCTAATGGATGTGCCTCTTTTGAAGGTTTTGACGTAACTCCTATTGCAGAAACAACAAGAAATGTAGTTCCGATAGGATCGCAGTTTGATGATCCGGAATGTGTAGACGGAATGGCCGAAGTAGAAGGTTCGTTCAACTTTATCTGTCTTTATACAGATGCCTACCTCTTTAGATTTTGGACAGGAGAAGATGAAAACGGAGAGCAAGAATATTTGGAAATTGAAGTTCCTGTAACCCAATAAACTACTATTTTACGCCTATTAATCTAACCAATATTTTGAGTCTGAAAGAACTCATACATAATTGCAAAAGAGGAGATAGAAGTGCGCAGGAACAGTTGTATAGAGATTATGCAAAAATATTGTTCGGTATCTGCCTAAAATATTCGCGCAATAAAACGGAGGCCGAAGATAATCTGCACGATAGCTTTATGACCATATACGATAAGATTGGTCAGTACAAGTTTAAAGGTTCTTTTGAAGGTTGGATTAAACGTATTACTGTTAATACGGTGCTTCAGAAATATAGAAAGGAGGAATACCTGAAAGTAGTAACAGATAATGTTGCCGAAGAATCCGAGCATGATTCAGAATATTTGGACATTGAACTCCCCACCCTCTTACGTTACATACAGGAACTTCCTAATAAATACAGACTCACTTTTAATATGTATGTTCTTGACGGGTTTACACACAAAGAGATAAGCGAACAATTAGGGACATCAGAAGGGACATCAAAATCAAATCTAGCGAGGGCCAGGATGATTTTAAGAGAAAAAATAAAGAAGGAAAACATAAATATTGCTTAATTACCTAAGCCATGAAAAAAGAAAATATTGATAAATTGTACCAGGAGAAGTTGAAAAACTTCAACGAGGTTCCGGACGAAAAAGTCTGGAAAGCAATTTCGAACTCCCTGGATAAAAAGAAAAAGGGTCGTCCAATTATTCCTATATGGTGGAAATTGGGGGGTATAGCGGCAATTTTAGCCATGTTGTTGTACGTTTTTATTCCTTTTAAAGCGGGTCAAAATACTGATCAAATAATTACGGATGTTGAAAGTGCTCCTTCTTTGGATAATTCAAGGGCAAGTGATGTTGAAAAACTTTTGCCGGCAGAGAATAATGAAGATGGAAATAGTTTGGTAAACTCTACCGGGGAAACAAAGGATTCAGGAAATTCAAACCCTGCCAGTGGCACAAATAAGTCAGTTAATGGGGGACAAAATATTGAGACCTCTATTGCTACGTCTTCTGAGAAACCCAATACAAAGACTGAACGAAATACCGATAATTCAAAAACTACAGACGTTGAAACAGCAATTGCGTTTGTTCGTTCAGAAAATACCTCTGATGAGATTGCGGAAGATGAAGTAACCAAAAATAGTAAGGACCAGCAGAATGCTGGAAATAAAAATACTGAAATTGCCGCCAATATGAATTCCCCGGTTAAAGACCCTGTGGTTGAAGTTCAGGGGAATAATATTTCCAATAATCTCCAAAAAGACACTCCTCTAAAAGATGCCGTTATCGCTGATGGAACAAGCCATTTGATTAAGGAGAAAGAAGCTCCAAAATCTGATATGGGTAAAAAGTCTATTTACGACGAAATTGAGAAATCTCAGGAAACTGAAGTAGCTCAAAATAATAGTAATAAATGGTCTGTTGGGCCCAGTATTGCTCCCGTTTATTTTAATTCATTTGGTAATGGTTCGCCAATACATTCAAATTTTGTGTCGAATTCCAAAAGCGGCAACGTTAATCTCAGTTACGGATTGATGGTTTCGTATGATATTAATAAAAAGTTGAGTATCCGATCAGGGCTCCATAAGGTAGATTATGGTTATGATACAAATGAAATATCTTTTTCAGCTTCACTTACCGCATCCACTAATGATCAAATTGATAACATAAATTATGCGCCTACTTCAAAAAATTTAGTTGTCAGGAATATGGAAGACAGTAAACTAACAGAGCAGGCAAATAGCATGGAATTTCAGGTACAAAACCCTGCCCGGAGTGGCAGAATGATTCAGGATTTCGGTTATTTAGAATTACCCTTAGAGATAAATTATGCCCTGCTTGACCGAAAATTTGGAATAAACGTCATCGGCGGATTTAGCTCACTTTTTCTTGTGGATAATTCAGTTGTTCTTGAGGCAAATGGAAATATGGTTGAGATGGGTGAGGCCAATAATATTAATGATGTTAATTTAAGTACAAATATTGGTTTTGGTTTGAATTATAAGTTTTCACCAACCTTGCAATTAAACCTGGAACCTATGTTCAAATATCAATTAAACACATTTAGCGAAACAGCTGGTGATTTTCAACCCTTCTCTATAGGGGTCTATACAGGTCTGAATTTTAAATTTTAGTGCTTATGGTAATTGATTAATTCATACACTGTATTAGTTTAACCGGCAATTACATAAATAGCAGATATTTTTAAACCGTTTGGTATATTATATTGTTTGCAATCCATTATTCCCTGTCAAGAGTGTTATCCCAGCTCTTTTAGTATAACGTTTCTTACTTCTTCCCGTAATTCCGATTTTTGATTTCCCAACAATTCTTTTGTCTTGAAAAAAGAATGGACCTTAACTCTTGTAATACCGGGGCCTCCGCTGAAAAATGCGAACGGAAAACGATTTTTATTGTCATAAAAAGTAATTGGAACTACGGGAATATTATGGGCTATGGCCATTTTAAAGGCCCCGTCCTTAAATTCATCAAGTATTATGTGCTCCTCAGGGACACCTCCTTCCGGAAAAATACAAATACTGAGGCCTTGATTTAATCTTTTCTGTGCTCTTCTGTATACAGCTGTCCTGCTTCTGCTGTCATCCCTATCAACGAGAATACAAACACGTCTATAAAAAAATCCAAAAACAGGAATATTTACCAACTCCTTCTTCCCTACAAAGACAAATGGATTCTTACTTGTTTTTAACATCATCATAATATCCAGCATGCTGGTATGATTTGCAACCAGCATATAGCTTTGACCTTTTTTAAGCTTTTGCTCATAGGAGATTCTTGGAAAACAAAACATCCCGTAAATAATAGTATTTGCCCATAAATTGCGTGCCAACCAAAAAAATTGCGGATAAGTCCTTTCTGAAATGGTTGTTAAGAGAAGTATAGGGGAAAAAATAAATATTGGAAGACTAACGAGAATATAAAACCAAATACGATAGAGAACGTGCCCTAATTTTTCCAGAGGTAAGCGCATAAATCAAAAATAACAATTTTAGCAGGGTAATCGTATTTCTTTTACTTTTGCTTCTGAAATATAAAATAAATGGCGAGAATATTAACTGGTATACAAAGTACAGGAACCCCTCACCTGGGAAATATCCTAGGAGCGATTATACCTGCAATCAATATGGCAAAAGATCGTGAAAATGACTCTTTCCTGTTTATTGCCGATATGCATTCCCTTACTCAAATAAAAAATGGCGATGAGCTGAGACATAACACCTATGCAACTGCGGCTACCTGGTTAGCATTCGGGCTTGATGTAGAAAGTACGGTGTTTTACAGACAGAGCGATGTCCCGCAGGTAACACAGCTGGCATGGTATTTAAGCTGTTTTTATCCCTATCAGCGTCTTACATTAGCCCATTCATTCAAAGACAAAGCAGACAGGCTTGAAGATATTAATGCGGGTTTAT
>CAJQNH010000090.1 GCA_905479615.1 uncultured Eudoraea sp. | reverse complement strand
ATACTCCAACCTGTCTGGTTACAATTTCACCATCCTTAAATACAAGGACCGTTGGAATATTTCGTACCCCGTATTTTGCAGCAAATTCCTGATTGGTATCAACATCAACTTTTCCTACTACGGCCTTACCTTCATATTCAGTACTTACCTCATCTATAATAGGTCCTACCATTCTGCAGGGTCCGCACCATGCTGCCCAAAAATCAACCACTACGGGTTTATCACTTTTTAAAACTACCTCGTCAAAAGTAGCATCAGTTATCTCTAAAGCCATATCGTTTTTATTTATAATTATGCAAATTTAGTCAATTATTCTACCTTTTCATTACTCCAATAGTATTCGTTTTTCTTATTGCCCCATTGAAAAACCTTATTTAATTCAATTTATAGCGTACGTCCTTTTCTTCCAGCGTATGTAATAGTTCGCTGGTGATCTCTACTTTTTGTTTTCTGCTGGACAGATTTACTTTAATTTCTTCGTTCATCTCGTAAATAACAAAATTTAGCGGATGCTTCCCCTTATAGGAGATAAGCGTATCTTTTAGCTCGTGAATATTTTCTTCTTTGAGTTTGTCAATATTCAATTTTATAGTCAATTTTTTAGCAAAGTTTTCCATAGTCTCCTGCAACAACATAAAATTGACAAACTGTAACCTGGCATCTCCTTTTTTGCCTGTTTCGCGGTTAGTCCAACCTTCGCGGACAAATACTTTTACATATACAAACGAATTAATCATAAAAAAGTGCCTGAATTTTAAATAATCTTCTCCAAAAATGCGAAACTCAAAGGTGTCTGTATAATCCTCCAGAGTAAATAAGGCCCATCCCTTACCATTTTTAGACACCCGGTGTTGTACATCCGTAATAACCCCGGCAAAGGAGAGTTCCCTGTTTACGTGGTCTTCCAAACTAGTAAAGAAAGAAACATTTGCATTGCAAAAGGCATTAATCTCTGATCTGAAATCATCCAGCGGATGTCCGGAGATATAAATACCGACCACTTCTTTTTCTCTTCTTAGTTTTTCCATGGTGCCCCATTCTGCACAGGGAGGCACTTCAGGTTCCGGAATCTGTACTTCACTGGTGTCTCCAAACAAGCTTACCTGAGATGAATTTTCGCTTTCCTGAAATTTGGACCCGTATTTTATAACCATTTCAAGGAAGGTACTGCCATCTCCCTCTTTGTGAAAATATTGTGCTCTGTGTGTGTCCCCAAATGAATCGAACCCGCCGGCCAGAGCAAGGTTTTCAAATGCTTTTTTATTGGCTGCTCTCAAATCAATACGTTTGGTTAAATCAAATACCGATTTATATGGCCCGTTCTCTTTCCGGTTTTCCACAATGGTCTCTACAGCTGAACGTCCTACCCCTTTTATAGCACCCATGCCAAAACGGACCGCATTTTCTTTATTCACCGCAAATTTATAATAGGATTCGTTAACATCAGGACCCAGAACTTCCAACCCCATTCGTTTACATTCCTCCATAAAAAAAGTAACCTGCTTAATGTCGTTCATATTGTTAGACAACACAGCGGCCATATATTCGGCCGGATAATGCGCTTTTAAATAGGCCGTCTGATAGGCGATATAGGCATAGCAGGTAGAATGACTTTTATTAAATGCATAGGAAGCAAAAGCTTCCCAGTCTTTCCAGATCTTCTCTAAAATTTCTCTGGAATGGCCATTTTTTTCACCCCCGTCAAGGAACTGTGGCTTAAGTTTTTGAAGCAGGGCAAATATTTTTTTCCCCATAGCCTTTCTAAGAACATCGGCGTCACCTTTAGAAAAACCAGCAAGTTTCTGTGATAATAACATCACTTGTTCCTGATAAACGGTTATTCCGTAGGTTTCTTTAAGGTTTTCCTCCATAACCGGAAGATCATAGGCAATTTCCTCCTCGCCATTCTTCCGTGCTATAAAACTGGGGATGTATTCCATTGGCCCCGGACGGTAGAGTGCATTCATGGCTATTAAGTCATCAAATACAGAGGGTTTCAGATCTTTCAAGTGCTTCTGCATTCCCACAGATTCATATTGAAATATCCCAACCGTATCCCCTCGCTGAAATAGCTCATAAGTGGCTGCGTCATCCAGGGGAAATTCATCCGGATCTAATTGAATACCGTGTTTGGCTTTTACAATTTTAACGGTATCTTTTATTAAAGTCAGTGTTTTCAGACCGAGGAAATCCATTTTCAAGAGGCCTGCATTCTCAACCACAGAATTATCGAACTGGGTCACATAAAGATCAGAATCCTTGGCCGTGGCAACCGGCACAAAATTGGTAATATCATCTGGGGTAATGATAACCCCACAAGCATGGATTCCGGTGTTGCGCAAAGAACCTTCCAATACCCTTGCCATATTCACCGTCTGCCCCTCCAGGTCGTCCCCTTCTGATATGTTGAGCAGACTATTCACTTTTTCCATTTCATCTGACCGAAACCGCTTTTTAAGATCAGCCTCTGGAACGCCAAATATTTTACTCAATTTGGACATATTGGGAATCAATTTCGCAATCCGGTCCGCATCATTCAATGGCAGGTCAAGAACTCTTGCCGTATCTCTGATAGAGGATTTTGCAGCCATGGTACCATAAGTGATAATCTGCGCTACCTGATTGGCACCATATTTATTGATGACATAATCCATAACTCTTCCCCGGCCTTCATCATCAAAGTCAATGTCGATATCGGGCATTGAAACCCTGTCAGGGTTTAGGAAACGCTCAAACAGGAGGTCGTATTTCAGCGGGTCAATATTGGTTATCCAAAGACAATAGGCCACAACCGAACCAGCGGCAGATCCTCTTCCGGGGCCTACAGAAACGTCCATATTTCTTGCTTCCCTGATGAAATCCTCCACAATCAAAAAATAGCCGGGATAGCCAGAGTTCTCTACAGTCGTTAATTCAAAATCAATACGCTCCCTAATTTCATCTGTAATCTCCCCATATCTTTTTTTGGCCCCTTCATAAGTGATATGTCTGAGGTAAGCATTTTCACCGCGTTTCCCACCATCTGCTTCATCTTCTATAATCTTAAATTCGACAGGAATTTCAAACTCGGGTAAGAGTACATCCCTTGCCAGTTCAAAAGGTTCAATTTTGTTTACTATTTCCTGAATATTCAGAATAGATTCGGGAAGGTCTTTAAATAATTCCTTCATCTCAGCACCGCTCTTAAAGTAGTACTCCTGATTGGGTAGTCCATACCTGTAACCCCGGCCCCTGCCAATTGGGGTGGCTTGTTTTTCGCCATCCTTCACACATAATAAAATGTCGTGGGCCTCTGCATCTTCCTTTGCGCAATAATAGGTGTTGTTGGTGGCTACTAATTTTACCTGATGTTTTTTGGCAAATTCAACCAAAACTTTATTAGCTCTTTCTTCATCTTCCTGACCATGCCTCATTATTTCAAGATAGAAGTCGTCTTTAAAAACAGATTTCCACCACAGTAAAGACTCCTCAGCCTGATTTTCACCAATATTCAATATTTTGGAAGCTACTTCGCCATAAAGGTTTCCACTGAGGACAATGATATCATCTTTGAATTGTGTTATAATACTTTTATCTATTCTGGGAACATAGTAGAATCCATCGGTGTATGCAATAGAAGACATTTTAGCCAGGTTGTGATAGCCGTTTTTATTTTTAGCCAGCAACACCATCTGATACCCATGATCCTTGACATTTTTATTTGAATGGTCATCACAAACAAAAAATTCGCAACCAATAATGGGTTTTATGTAATTAACTGGGCTTGACTCTCCATTTTCCTTAGCCGCATCTTGTTCCGCTAATTTATTATGTGCTTTTACTTCTTTAACAAAATGAAAAGCCCCCATCATATTGGCGTGATCTGTCATTGCAACGGCAGACATCTTATTCTCAGAAGCACTTGCAACCAGGTCCTTTATTTTAATGGTAGACTGCAGCACCGAAAATTGAGAGTGGTTATGAAGATGTATAAATTCTGCATCTTCAAGTGACTTTATATTTTGGCTCAGGTCTTCCTCAGAAACATCTGTTACATCTAAATTTTTCAGATGCCTGGCTATTTTTTCAGAGGCCTTCTTTAAGTTGATATGTTTTAAACCGATTAATTGAATTTCCTGCGGATTGACTTCGGTAAATTTTTCGAAATAATCTGGTTGTACATCCAATTGTTCTTTGGTGTATTGCTTTCTTCGTACGAGTTCCAAAAAACAGCGGGTAGTTGCTTCAACATCTGCTGTGGCGTTGTGCGCTTCTGAAAAGGGAGTTTTAAACAAATATTGATGAAGCTCAGTAAGGGTAGGAAGCTTAAATTTGCCACCGCGTCCTCCCGGAAGTTCACAGAGCAATGCTGTATGTTCCGTACATGTGTCCAGAACGGGCAATTCTCCCAACAAAGTTTTTAGATCTGCCCGATAAAATTCAGCTCCCATAATGTTAATATCAAAACCAACGTTCTGACCAACTACAAATTTGGTTTTAGTAAGGGCATCATTAAATTTTTCCAATACGTCGGCCAAAGGATGTCCTTTCTCCTGGGCGAGTTCGGTGGAAATTCCGTGAATTTTTTCGGCGTCATAGGGAATATTAAAGCCTTCAGGCTGAATCAGGTAGTCCTGTCGGCCCACTAAATTTCCCAGTGCATCGTGCAATTGCCAGGCAATTTGAATGCAACGAGGCCAATTGTCAGTATCACTTACGGGAGCATTCCATCTTTTTGGCAGGCCAGTAGTTTCAGTGTCGAAAATGAGATACATAGTAGTTTGGTTTCAGCGTAAAAAAAAGTAGCTAAAAATAATCAAAAACAAAATTCATAAACGGCAGAGTTGTCACGAGTTATTAACGCAGTGTTGATTTTAATTTTTAAGTTCTATCGATATATATATCTTTAAAACTGCCAAAAACTATATAATGATGAATATTAAGATCAAATTGTCAAATTTACTAATGATTTTGAGTGTATTGGTTTGCTCAACAGTTATACAAAAAGCCATAGGGCAAGATAAGAATAACCAGCCGCCAAACTTTATCATAATTTTTGCAGATGATCTTGGTTATGGAGATCTCGGGGTTTACGGCCACCCTACTATTCTAACTCCTAACCTGGACCTGATGGCATACGAGGGACAGAAATGGACCAATTTTTACGCGGCTGCCAGTGTTTGTACTCCTAGCAGGGCGGCATTACTTACCGGAAGATTAACAGTAAGAAGTGGCATGTCCAGTAATAAAAGAAGAGTGCTTTATCCGAATTCCAGCAAGGGTTTACCTGCATCTGAAATCACCCTGGCCGAACAACTCAAGCAGGTTGGTTATAAAACGGCCTGTATAGGAAAATGGCATTTAGGGCATAAGGAGCAATACCTCCCAACCAACAATGGTTTTGATTATTATTATGGAATTCCATATTCCAATGACATGGATAAGGTGAGTGATATTCCCTATTGGGAATATTGGAAGCAACCAGATGATGCGATTAAAACAATTCATTTTAATGTTCCCTTAATGCGGAATACAGAGATCATAGAACGTCCGGCAAATCAGAATACCATTACCGGAAGATATACTAATGAAACTATTTCATTTATAAAGAAAAACAGGGAAAACCCATTCTTTATCTATTTGGCACACAACTTACCCCACATACCTTTATTTGTATCAAAAGAATTCAAAGGCAAAAGTAAGCGGGGTTTATACGGTGATGTATTAGAAGAAATAGACCATGGTGTAGGTAAAATAATTGCTACTTTAAAGGAAGAAGGCCTCGAAAATAACACAATTGTTGTCTTTACTTCCGATAATGGTCCCTGGCTTAGTTTTAAACTTAACGGAGGTAGTGCCGGAGTTTTACGAGCCGGAAAAGGAACAACATGGGAAGGTGGTATGAGGGAGCCTGGAATTTTCTGGGGTCCGGGCTTTATTAAACCAGGGTTGGTAAACGGCCTTGGTTCTACGATGGATCTTTTTACCACTTTTAGTAGTTTGGCAGGAGTTGAAATTCCGGGAGACAGAATAATTGACGGGTACGATTTAAGTGAAACTTTGCTAAAAGGGAATCCAAGTCCACGGAAAAAACTTTTTTATTACAGGGGGACCGATCTTTATGCCGTACGTTTAGGAGATTACAAAGCACATTTTATTACCCAGGGAGAATATGGCCAATTTGGCAAAAAAGAGGTGCACGACCCTCCCATACTATATAATTTAAGTACTGATCCGGAAGAGCGATTTGATATAGCCAATGAAAATCCGAAGCTCATTAAAGCCATTAATTCGCTTGTTTCTGAACACAAATCGAAATTGGTAATAGGTCAGGATCAATTGGTAGAAATAGAATAAAAGGAAATAGTTTAAAAGTATTGGTGGTTTATAGAAAACACTTATATTTGCACCCCATTTTATAGGGAAAAATAAAGAATTAATAATCGAGGGTCGGGCACCCTGCAAAATTAATGTGATATGCCAGTTAGAATTAGATTACAAAGACACGGAAAAAAAGGAAAGCCATATTATTGGGTAGTAGCAGCAGATGCACGCTCAAAAAGAGATGGTAAGTTTCTTGAAAAGTTAGGGAGCTACAACCCAAACACCAATCCTGCCACCATTGAATTAAACATTGATAATTCTGTTCAATGGCTTGTAAACGGAGCTCAACCTTCGGATACTGCCAGAAAAATTTTATCTTATAAAGGTGTTTTATACAAGCATCACTTATTAGGGGGCGTTCGAAAAGGTGCTTTAACTGAAGAACAAGCAGAAGCAAAATTCAATGCCTGGGTTGAAGAAAAAGCAAAAGCGATTGCTAATAAAGAGGCCGGATTAGATAAAGAAAAGGCTGAAGCAAGAGCAAAAGCATTAGAAGCTGAAAAAGAAGTAAACGAAAAACGAGCTTTAGCGGCTGCAGAAGCGTTAAATGAAGATGCTGAAGCAGAAATAACTGAAGAAGCTATTGTTGTAACTGAGGAGGCCGGAGCTGAAGCGGAAGTAACTGAAGAAGCTAGTGCTACTGCGGAAGAACCAATAGCTGAAGAGCCTGTAGTTGAAGAAGCTGTAAAGGAAGAAGTTGCAAAGGAAGAGCCTGTAGCGGAAGAAGCCGTTACTGAAGTAGTAGAGGAAGCTGCTCCTGTTGTGGAGGAAGCGGTGGCTGCTGAAGAAGAAGTTACCAAAGAGGCTGCCCCTGCTAAAGCAGAAGAGGCTGCTGCAGAAGGAGACGCAGAAGAAAAGCCTGCTGCTTCTGAAAAGAAAGAATAATTTTAGAACGAGATGCAAAAGGAAGATTGTTTCTACCTGGGCAAAATCGTTTCAAAACATAGTTTTAAGGGTGAGGTACTTGTAAAACTCGATACCGATGAGCCC
>CAJQNH010000089.1 GCA_905479615.1 uncultured Eudoraea sp. | reverse complement strand
TAACGTGGGACACTTTATGGCTAATCTAATAATCGAAAATGATTTATGGGATAAATGGAAAGGACAAATGCCTGTAATATATAATAAGTCTTCTCTAAATTAAATAAGACCAATGTGATGTAATTGAATTTTGAATATTATTTGTAAAATAGCGCAATTAAAAATATCTATTTAAACTATACTCAGAATTCCTTTTATTCCTATCACTTACATATTTTTAACTGTATAAAACTATACCGAATAAAAAAATAATGTACAAAGAATTTGAAACGGAAAGATTACTTATTAAACCAACTTCAGTAGGAGATGCAGAATTTATTTATCAACTTATGAATACTCCTAAGTTTCTTAAATATATTGGAGATAGAGATATTAAATCAATGGAAGATGCAGCGAATTATATACGAATTAAAATGCTTCCTCAATTAAATCATCTGGGGTATTCTAATTACTCCTTAATAAGAAAATCAGATGATTCCAAAATTGGCACATGCGGACTTTATGATAGAGATGGAGTGGATGGAATAGATATAGGATTTGTACTTTTACCTGAATATGAGGGTTTGGGCTATGCTTATGAGTCAACAAATAGATTGAAGAAAGCCGCTTTTGAAGAATTTGAATTTGAAGAACTTAATGCAATTACTTCAAAAGAGAATATTTCCTCTCAAAGACTTTTGGAAAAATTAGGATTAGAAATGGCAGGTACAATAAAACTACCAAATGAAGAAGAGGAACTCTTATTGTATAAAATTGAGAAAAAAAGGCTGCAGGAATAAGAATCTTGGGGATAGTTTAAGAGATACTTTTCCTAATCTCCATAGCGAACTTGAGGTAGAGTTTTTTACAAACTCCAGGTATTCCCAACATCAGAAAGTGGAATACAACCCAGGTATTCTCCGGGAATAGGATCGTAATTCAGCACATTTTTTCCAATTTCTTCGGAGGAAAAATACCCCCATAAGGCTAATGATTTAATAGTACGATAGAACCCTACCGGCTTTTGCACCCCTACCGCGGTACCCCACACTCTGCCATTATATTTACCAGATTCCGATTCTTCTTCTTTCAAAAATTCTTTGCGATCTTCAGTACTCAGTTCTATAAATTTACTTCTGTATTTCTCTGAACAAAATGCATCAAATCTATTCATTTCTGTAATCATTGCATCCTGACCTTCCTTATTAAACAGCTTTGCAAACACCAAATCTATGAAGATATCTACTTTCACATCCAGTGCCCCTGGAGTTTCGGTTTTTGGCAATAAAGTGTCAACTAAGGTTGAAATTAATTCTGCCTGGTCAACACTTAAGAAAATGGGCTCCCAACTCAGTCGCGGTTTCTGCTGACAAGACTGTAATAGGGAAAAAAGCGATGGAACCAGGGCTGCAGACCCTGCCGCCAGTGCTGTTTTTTTTAATGCTTCTCTTCTGTCCATAATCTTAAAGGTTTTTCTTTTTGAGTTCAGAAATTGCGTGATTCGCCGCCCTCGCAGTGAGGGCCATATACGTTAAAGATGGGTTAACACAGGAAGATGAGGTCATGCAGGCACCATCTGTAACAAAAACATTCTTGGCAGCATGGATTTGATTTGTTCCGTTCAATACGGAGGTACGCGGATCACGACCCATTCGGGCTGTCCCCATTTCGTGAATTCCATATCCCGGTTCGTGCTCATTGTCAAATCCTACAATATCTTTCACCCCTGCTTTCTCCAGCATTTCCACCGCATCGGCCTTAATCTGCCTGTTAATTGCCTTTTCATTTTCTTTGAACTCACAATCTATAGCTAATGTAGGCTGGCCCCATTTATCGACATTCTCTTTATCTAATGTAACCTTATTCTCATGATAAGGCAGGCATTCTGCAAATCCGGTAATAAAGAATTCCCATGGGCCCGGTTTCATTAAGCTATCTTTAAATTCTGCTCCAAACTGTTCCTGGTTGGCCCCGGCACTCCAATTACCACGGCCACCTCCACCCTGATAACCAAAGCCTCGTAGAAACTTATCTGTTTTCGTTTTTTTATCAATGTTTACATAGCGGGGGATATAAATTCCGTTTGGTCTTCTGCCTTTGTAATAATTGTCTTCATAGCCCTCAACCCTACCCATAGCACCCACTCTATAGGTATGATCCATTAAGTTATGACCCAATTCACCACTGTCATTTCCAAGGCCATTTTCAAACCTGTCGGAAGTGGAATTCAACAGAATCTGAGTAGTACTCAAGGAAGAGGCATTACAAAAAATAATTTTTGAATAAAACTCTATATTCTCATTGGTCTCTGCGTCTATAATTCTGACCCCTGTAGCTTTTCCCTTTTTATCATCATAAATAATGGAATTAACTATGGAGTAAGGCCTGATAGTAAGGTTACCGGTTGCATTGGCCGCCGGAAGGGTTACCGCATTACTGCTAAAGTATGCGCCATACGGGCATCCCCTGTCACATCTGTTTCTAAACTGGCATTGACCACGACCATTCAAAGGTTCTGTAAGGTGCGCTGCCCGGCCAATAGTCATAACGCGTCCGGGAAATTCTTTTTCTATTCTGCCTTTTATATCTTTTTCAACACAATTGAGTTCCATGGGAGGCAGAAAATGGCTGTCCGGTAATTGTGGCAAACCAAGTGCCTGACCACTAATCCCTGCAAACTTTTCAACATAGGTATACCAGGATTCTACATCTTTATATCGCAAGGGCCAGTCAACTCCATGACCATCTTTGGCATTGGCTTCAAAATCGAGATCACTCCACCGGTAACACTGCTTTCCCCAGAGTAATGAACGACCACCCATTTGATGACCACGCACCCATAGAAAAGGTTTAACTTCGGTATAAGGGTTCTCCTCGTCATTTGCATAAAAGTGCTCATTATTTGCGCCGACAAAACCTGCCCGTGCGCCTATTGCGTGTTTTTTAAGATCCTCTGGCCCCAGGGCTCCACGTAATTCAAGATCCCAGGGATCATTATTCATAGTTGGATAATCAACAACATGCTCAACGATTCTTCCCCGTTCCAATACCAACGTTTTTAAACCCGCTTCACAAAGCTCTTTAGCAGCCCAACCCCCGCTGATTCCCGATCCTATAACAATGGCGTCATAGGTCATATTCTTTTTAGCATCTATATTATAGTTTGCCATAAATTATTAAGATTTACAAGATTTGAATTTAAGGAAATATATATGAGGGATGAAAAATATGCTATGAAAATTTAGGACAACAATTACCTTGAGTGCAGATCAATATTAATTGAGTCTTTTCCATACGGTAAAAAATATTCTAACAATTAAACCAATTTGATTGCCAGATAGAGAATATATGATTCATTGAAATTAAAGTTTTATTAACTTCGGTTTTTTATAACCGTAAAATCAGAAACATTCAAATAACTAATCTCTCAAAACCTGATAACATGAAAAAAAAGAACTCTATCTCAAACCTAATTAAACTTCTTATCCCCTTATTTGTTTTTGCCTTAATAGTTCAAAGTTGCAATCAGGCACCCAAGGAGGCTGAAAAAGTACAAATTGTTGAAGTTGAAGAGCCCGAGTATTTTCTGCTCCGTCCGGAAACTGAAAAAGCCTATGGATATTCCCATGCCGTGAAAATTGGTAACGATATCAAAATATCAGGTGCAGTAAGTATGGATGATGCCGGCAATCCAACCGCCGTAGGAGATTTTGAACAACAAATGAAAAATTGTTATTCGGATCTGGATAAGATCTTAAAGCATTACGGCTGCACTTTTGACGATGTTGTTGTTGAAAATGTATTTACGACCAATATGTCTTTATTTCTGGAAAACGCCGCTTATAGGAATACCATATATACCAAGCAATTTCCTACGGGTTCCTGGCTTGGGGTTAAGGAATTGGCACTACCTGAATTTATGATAGAAATTGAATTGGAAGTGCATAAAACGGAATAGCTCATTTATATGAACTTAAATCAAATTACCGTTCCATCTGTGGATTTGACAAAATCCATTCCTTTCTATGAAAAGATCGGATTGAAACTAATTGTTAAGGCATTACCACATTACGCAAGATTTGAATGTCCTGTTGGTGATGCAACTTTTTCCATACACCAAACCGAGAAACCACCTTCAGGAGATGGAATATATGTGTATTTTGAATGCGAAGATCTGGATGAGTACGTAGGTAAGCTATTATCCAAAGGAATTGAATTTGATGAATTACCCAATGACAAACCATGGCTATGGAGGGAAGCAAGATTAAAAGATCCTGATGGTAATCTGGTAATACTGTATTACGGAGGAGTGAACAGGAAGAATCCACCCTGGAAAATTTAAAAAATTGAATTTGGCTAAGTACTGGTTCAGCCACATTATTCACTTTTTTTTATTTCGTAATATTTTTCTATTTTTAAATACTCCCTCGAAGACAGTAACTCCCGTCCAGCTGGTCATATTAGCTTTTTTTTAGTGAGATTTTTTTTGATGTTTATTAATCAACCTGTTTTATATCCAAAATAATCTAAGATATCATCCTATGAAATTCCTGTTTTATATTACCCTGACACTCATTTCTTCCAGTATACTTTATGCTCAAGAAACAAAAAATAAGGCAGCCCCCTTTATAAGAGTATATGACCGGGATGGCAAAAAAATATCCAAGGGCAGAATTGCTAGTGCAACTGACACCTCCCTGATAACTGGTCCCAGGGAAAAACCTGTAAATATTGGAGTGAGTAAAATTGGTTTTATAAAAACCAAAAGATCTGCCGGGAATAATATCCTTTGGGGAGCCGGAATAGGGGCAAGTACTGGTTTAATTGCAGGAGTTATTGAAGGTGAAACAGAAGGGTATTTTGGAGCTCCTGTGGAGGAAAATATTGTCACAGGCGCACTAGTTATGATGCCTGTTGGCGCAGTAATAGGGGCGATCACTGTTCTTTTTAAAAAGTCAAAAACCTTTTCAATTGATGGTGATACCATAAAATGGAAAGCATTCAGAGAAGCGATGGGCGAATAAAGCTAGTTGCCTTAAAAGGTAATTGTCAGTTTTTGGTTAATCCTGTGGTTATTTTTTTAAATGCATTTAGAATTATGCCGGTATCAACGGCATAAGCTATATATTGAACGCCTATTTCCCCCCACTTTTTGGCATCCTCAACACTTTCCACAAAAGTGCCGACTACCTTACCGCTTTTTTTGGCCAAAACAACCGCTTCTTCCATGCGTTTTACGACCTTTTCATGGTGCACCTGTCCGGGCACCCCGCAGGATTGAGACAAGTCATAAGGTCCTAAAAAAATCACATCAATCCCATCACACCTGAGAATAGAAGGTAAATTTTCCAGGCCTTCCACCCCTTCGATATGTATAATGGTTAATATGCTCTCATTAGATCTGCCAAAATGTTCAGCTTTATCAATTGCAGTGTAATCTCCAGCCCTTACATATCGGCACATCCCACGTTCTCCCTTAGGATGAAACATTGCAGATTTCACTACCTTCCCTGCATCCTTGGCTGTAGATATCTGAGGAACCTGAATGCATTTTGCTCCCACATCCAATACACGCAGAATTGATGTCTCGCTATTTTCTGGTACCCTAACCACCGCTGAGATGCCTCTGGCCTCTGCCGCTCTTAGCATTTGTTGAACAGTTTCTATACTATATGGCCCATGCTCCATATCTATAATTACAAAATCAAAGCCTGCCAATGCCGCTAGTTCAACAACCGTTGGGTCCAGGATTTTACAGAAAGGCCCAAATACAGTTTTGCCTTCTTCTAATGCCTTTTTCAAAATATTAACTTTCATGGTTTTTATTGGTTTAATATTCTATTGCGTTCTCCCGGTTTAAATGAGTACTAAATCTCAGTTTGCAATTAAGCATCTGGATTATAAAGTAAAGGGAAAAATTTACCTTGCATTTTGCTTCCTTTGGGAATTATTGGAACCCCTGTCAAGAGTTCATCATCCGTATTGCTCAAGGTACCATCTGCAAACACATTGATCACAAATGCCCGCCTGCTCATTTCAGATTTGTTTTCATAAGAACCATGAACCATCAAAGGATGATGAAAGGTTCCATAACCCTTTTTCATTTCTATAGCAACCGGTTTAAATTCTTTTTTTTGTTCTTCAGTGAGATATTTCATTAATCCGTTCATATCGCCCGCAAGGGAAGGTGCATCCAACAATCCCCATTTATGACTTTTAGGAACATAGTGCAAACACCCATTTTCAATAGTTGCATCATCCAGGCCTGTCCAGCAGGTTAAATGCTGCATGGCTATCGTTCGCGTCCAATACGAATAGTCCTGATGCCAGGCTACTACACCTCCGTGTTTAGCCGGTTTATAAAATAATTGATCATGCCAGAATCTGACCGGCTTATTTTCCAACAATTGATGCGCAGCCATAACAAATGCCGGATTCCAGAGAACATCATGAAAACCATTGGTTATACGCCAGTGACCCAAAGAATGAAACAATACCGAATTGGAATCTTCAGACTCATTACTGTGAAATTCATAGAATAGCTGATGGGCAGGATGTTTGGGATCTATAACCTCCGCCAGTTGGTTACGCAAAACTTCAATTTGATCATCTTCCAATAATTTAATTCCGGACAAATATCCATATTCATGAAAATGAGCTACCTGTTCATCGCTCAGCCTGTATTGATCCCATTCTTCGTGCGACTTTGGTTGTTTAAAAAGGGTGGATACCAATTCATGATAATCCGCAAGGTCTTTTATTGCTGCCATATCTAAAATTCTAATGGTTATTTTGTAATCAAATTCATAGAACTAATTTTAAGTTACAAATAGTTTTAGTTATTTGATAAACTTATTAAAAAACCGTAAACTGTCTTTTATGTGTTTTTGCCAATAATCCCATTCGTGCCCCCCACCAAATTCCTCATATTTATGGGCTATTTGGGCCTTATTTAATTCATCGTGCAGAAGTCGGTTATGACTAATCAGTAAATCTTCGGTCCCACAATCAAATCTTAAATGGGGTAAATGTTCTTTTCTGCCAAGTGCCAACTCTAAAACGGATTCGTCCTGCTTATTAATCTGCTCGTAATCTTTGATAGATTCCTCTACAAACATAGACATTTGCTCCAATTCGGTAATTGACGAATGCGCAGATACTGCCTTGAATTTATCAGAGTATTTGATACCCAAACGCAGCGCCCCGAAACCACCCATAGAAAGCCCGGAAATATAAAGATCGGATTTCTCACTAACCGATACGACCTTATCAATAACAGCCCTCGTTACATCTTCCACGATCCACTTTTCAAAATCTAAACCATTGTGTGGTAAATATCCGGATCCATCGCCCCAGAGTCCGTCAGAGGGCATAGCAATTGCCATAGGCTTTAATTCTTTCTTCTGAATCATTTCCCATACGCTAATATGTACACCTGCTTTCTGAGACCATTCCCAGGCACTGCCATATACTCCATGAAGAAGAATCACCAAAGGAATATCTTTAAGCCCTTCCATAGGAGGAACGAAAAGACAAATATCACCCCGGCCTTTTAAGTTTTTGGTTTTTACCGTAATAAAACTTAGATGATTACTTTCAAACTCAGGATTGGATTTTTGAATGGTTCTAAACATCTTTAAAATTAATCAAATAGAATTACTCCTTTGGCATTTTTTCCTGCCAACATATCGTCAAATGCTTGTTGCAAATGGTCCAAATCATAGGTTTGGGTTATCATTTCATCAAGCCTTAATTCACCAGATTCATAATGTCCAATGATTTTTGGAAAATCTATCTGAGGGTTACATCCGCCATATAAAGGGTTTATATAAATTTTATCCCATTCAAATAAATTCATATCTACAATTATTTCCTCTTCAATTCCACTTACCTGAACCGCAGTACCGGCATTCCTAACCATAGCCAGAGGTGCTGCACCAAGCTCCGGAACAGCAGTGCATTCAAAAGCATAATCTGCTCCCCTACCTTCTGTCAGTAACTTTACAGCTTCAGCCGCGTTCAATAAGCCCTTATCTTCTTTACTGGCAAGAATCAGGTCTGTTGCACCAAATTCTTTGGCCATAGCCAATCTTTGTTCATTGATATCTACAGCGATAATAGTGGAAGCCTTACTCAGCTTTGCTCCCTGAATAACGCTTAAACCAACCCCACCCGAGCCTAAAACCACGACACAACTATTAGGTTTTACCTTTGCAGAATTTACAACCGATCCATATCCTGTCATTACCCCGCAACTGATTATGCTGGCCGATGCAAAAGACATTCTTTCTGCTGTGTTTTTTACAACTGCTGATGCCTTTACAAGAGTATATTCGGATAAAGTCCCGATATTAAAAGAGCGCTCAATAGGTTTACCGTTCCATAAGGTTCCTTCCAAATGTGCATGCCCATTTGTATACCCGTTGGCACCTGCCACCACAGGGGAATTATTTTCACAAATGTGCAGATTACCTAAATTACATTGAAAGCAATTATAACATGGAGTAGCCCAATTCAAAATAACTGAGTCCCCCACATGAAGACCCTTAACATCCATGCCGATCTCCTTAACCACACCGGCCCCCTCATGACCTAATATCAGAGGTTTTCCCCAATTTAACGAATCATAATCTGTGTGGCACAAAGCAGCTGCCTTAATAGCTACCAAAACTTCATCTGCTCGCGGTTCATTAACCACGATATTTTCAATTGTGAAATTGCCATTTCCCATTGCAATGGCAGCTTTGCATTTTACAGACATGATTTAGATGTTGCGCATTACTTTAATAAAAGGTTTAAGCTTACTTTTTTTACAAAAAAACACTTAATGAAAGTTCAGATAAGAAAAATTACCGGTTCCCTCAAAGTTCGTTTAAAGTATTAAATTACAAAAATGTTGAGTTCGTCTTCAGTTATTTTTGGTTTATATAACTTTATAAGGCAAATAAAATAATTATTTAATTTTTTTGAATTAGTTTAGTAAAGATCGTTCCTATGAGCGTGTTCTTTCAAAATTTTAAGAGCTATTGATGAAGTATATTGTATGTGAAAAACCCGGTCGGTTTGAGCTCAGAGAAAAAAGCAAACCTCAAAAAGTAGAAGGACAGGCCATTCTTAGTATAAAGAAAATTGGGATTTGCGGAACCGATTTGCATGCGTATAAAGGTAACCAGGCATTTTTTACCTACCCCAGGGTACTAGGACACGAACTGGCCGCTGAAGTAATAGAAATAGAAGAAAATACGCAAAATATCAAAGTAGGTGATAAGGTAATTGTAATGCCTTATATCAGTTGTGGACAATGCATTGCCTGTAAAAATGGAAAAACCAATTGTTGTACTGAACTCAGGGTACTTGGGGTACATACCGATGGCGGGATGCAGGAGCAGATTTTGGTGCCATTGAACCTTTTGATCCCGGCAAACAAATTAACTTATGCTGAGATGGCAATTGCGGAACCATTGGCTATTGGAGCTCATGCCATAAGAAGGGCTCAAATTCTGCCCAATGAGTATATTGTTGTCGTGGGTTGCGGCCCAATTGGAATAGGCATAATGAAATTTGCACAAATCGAAGGCGCAAAAGTAATTGCAATGGATGTAGATTTTGGAAGATTAAAGTACGCCAAAGATAAAATTGATATTGATCATAGTGTTTTGGCTGGTGATGCAGCAGTAGATATCATCGCAGAAATTACTAACGGTGAGATGGCTACTGCCGTCTTTGATGCTACCGGTAATAAAGAGGCCCTGGAGAAAGGATTAAATTATATGGCCAATGGTGGCCGCTATATTTTGGTTGGTTTATCTAATGGGAAGATTGATTTTGAGCATCCGGCCATACACGCAAAAGAAGCCACAATAATGTGTAGCAGAAATGCTACCTTGAAGGACTTTGAATATGTGATAGACATTTTAAAAATGGGTAAATTTCCTGTGGATTCTTTTATAACTCATAATGTGAGCTTTGACGAAATGATTCATCATTTCGATAGTTGGTTAGACCCGACAAATGGCGTGATAAAGGCAACAGTTAATTTTTAATTAAGAAAAACGATTTTTTGAATGAAAAAAGTAGTGACATTTGGGGAAATTATGTTACGCCTGGCACCCCCGGGATTTTTACGGTTTTCCCAAACAAATTCTTTTGAAATAATATATGGGGGAGGCGAGTCTAATGTCGCCGTGTCATTAGCCAATTATGGTATTCCGGTTAGTTTTGTAACACGTTTGCCAAAGAATGATATTGGAGAATGCGCTTTGATGGAAATGCGTAAAAGAGGTGTTGGGGTAGATGATATTATTTTTGGTGGAGACCGGTTAGGTATATATTTTCTTGAAACAGGTGCAGTATCAAGGGGAAGTAAAGTAATTTATGACAGAGCTCATTCTTCCATCGCCGAAATTAAATCGGGTATGATAGATTGGGAAAAAGTCTTTGAAGGAACAGGATGGTTTCACTGGACGGGCATCACACCAGCCATATCACAGGGAGCAGCAGATGTATGTCTTGAAGCTGTAAAAAAAGCCAGTGAAATGGGGATAACTGTATCGACCGACCTGAATTATAGAGCAAAGCTCTGGAAGTATGGCGTTGAGCCAGAAGGAATCATGACCGAGCTTATCTCCTATTGTGATATAATTTTAGGAAATGAAGAAGATGCTGAAAAACATTTTGGAATTAAACCCGATGGTCTGGACATTACTACCCAGGGACATGATGTAAAGGCCGAAGCATTCCTCTCGGTCTGCCAACAAATGATGGAAAAGTTTCCCAGGGCAAAAAAAGTGATCACAACGCTTAGGGGCTCACTTTCTGCTTCACACAATACCTGGGCCGGCGTAATGTATGATGGAAAGACTTTGTTTGAATCACCCCAATATCAAATAACCCATATCGTCGATAGAGTTGGCGGAGGAGATTCTTTTATGGGTGGTTTGATCTATGGATTATTAACCTATCCCGAAGATGATCAGAATGCTTTAAATTTTGCAGTGGCAGCATCCTGTTTAAAACACACGATAAAGGGAGATGCAAATTTGGTAACGGTGGAAGAGGTTCAAAAATTGATGGGCGGTGATGCCTCAGGCAGAGTAGCTAGATAATTATTTAATAACGTACAATGGCAAAATTTTCAAGATTAGAAGTGGCAATGGCGATGCGAGAAAGTGGGATGATACCCTTGTTCTTTCATTCAGATGTAGAATTAGGCAAAAAAGTACTAAGAGCTTGCTATTCGGGCGGTGCAAGACTGCTGGAATTTACTTCCAGAGGTGATTTTGCACATGAAGTATTTGCCGAACTCAACAAATTTGCACTGGCCGAATTACCGGGTATGATAATGGGTGTTGGGTCAATAACAGATGCGGGTGCAGCCTCTTTGTATATGCAGTTAGGGGCCAATTTTGTTGTCACACCTGTTCTTCGGGAAGACATTGCACTAGTCTGCAACCGGAGAAAAGTACTTTGGTCTCCCGGTTGTGGTTCTCTTACAGAAATAGCCAGAGCAGAGGAACTGGGCTGTGAAATAGTAAAGCTTTTCCCGGGCTCTACCTATGGGCCAGGTTTTGTAAAAGCAATTAAAGGGCCGTCTCCTTGGACAGACATAATGCCCACAGGAGGTGTCAGTACAGAAGAATCTAATCTCAGGGGGTGGTTCGAAGCCGGAGTCACCTGTGTGGGAATGGGATCTAAATTAATCTCTAAGGAAATTCTTGCGCAAAAAGATTTTAAGAAGTTGGAAGAAGATGTAAGAAAAACACTGAATATAATTAAATCAGTCAGGAGCTAATTAAAAGATATGTCCAAAGAATATGTTCAGATAGATCCCAGGGATAATATTATCGTAGCCATTACAGACCTTGAAGAAGGAACGGCCACTCATATAAATGGGGTAAACATTGTTTTAAAGGAAAATATCAGGGCAAAACACAAATTCGCCGGGCAGAATTTTAATACAGGTGATGAAATCTACATGTATGGTGTCCTGATTGGGAAGGCTATTATGCCAATACGCAGTGGTTGTGCGATAACCATTGATAATGTCAAACATGCATCCTCAGCATATAATAATTCAAAAGAAAACTTTAAATGGAACGCACCGGATGTTTCAAACTTTAAAGGAAGAACCTTTATGGGGTATCACAGGGAAGACGGCAGTGTTGGTACTGCGAACTACTGGTTGATTATTCCCATGGTATTTTGTGAAAACCGGAATGTAGATGTCCTGGAGGCAGCCCTGTCTGAAGCTTTAGGTTATATAACCAAAAAGGATTTTGCTGTGGATACCCAGGCATTGATAAACAAGTATAATTCGGGGGCGAGTGAAGAAGATATATATGCCACATCCATCATTCATACCAAGGATGAAATATCGAAAAACAGGGTGTTTCCCAATGTTGATGGAATAAAATTTTTAAAACATGACGGGGGTTGTGGCGGAGTCCGTCAGGATTCTGAAGCACTATGTAATCTCTTAGCCGGGTATATTACAAATTCAAATGTAGCCGGAGCTACCGTACTAAGTTTAGGTTGCCAGAACGCAGAAGTTGATACATTGCAAAAGTCGATTGCGCAAAAGGATCCAAACTTTTTAAAGCCAGTAGTTTACCTACG
>CAJQNH010000088.1 GCA_905479615.1 uncultured Eudoraea sp. | reverse complement strand
CCCGCATATCTCTCCAGGCTTCCCCATAGTCATGATTCTTCTTTTCCATAAGCGATTTTGTAATTCCCACATGCTTATTGTATAAACTAATGACCTCTTCAGGCGGAAGATCGGGTTCCTGAGCAACCCCCTTTTCCAATTGTATGAGCGCCATAATTGCATAATTGATAATACCAATAAATTCAGATTTTTCCCCTTCATCTACTTTACGGACCTCGTTTTCCTGTAAACTTCTGATCCGCTGGGCCTTAATATAAATTTGATCTGTTAATGAAGGTAGTCTTAAAATTCGCCACGCACTTCCGTAATCTTTCATTTTTTTTGAAAATAAGTCCCGACACGTAGTTATGATGCCATCGTATTGTTCCGAGGTTTGCTGCATGTAAATTGTTCTAATTTGCGTAAATTTCGCTCAAAATAATGGAAACATCAAAGTTCGGAGTTTAATCTTGGTCTTCAAAATAATTTATACTCCAAATAGTTTAAAAAAATCCTATGACAATAAATTGTAAAGGCAGGCTGATAGATTTAAAGAAGCCAAAAGTAATGGGTATATTAAATGTTACTCCAGACTCTTTTTACGATGGAGGAAAATATAAGGATGAAGTCGCTATTTTAAAACAAGCAAAAAAAATACTTGATGAGGGAGCCTCATTTGTGGACCTGGGCGCCTATAGTTCCCGACCGGGTGCGACTGATATTTCTGAAGAAGAAGAATTACGCAGGATCTTACCCATAGTAGATCTGTTAATTAATGCTTTTCCGGATATTTGTCTGTCTATAGACACCTTTCGAAGTAAGGTAGCCAGGCGTTGTCTTGAAAAGGGTGCTGCCATGATCAATGATATTTCAGCTGGAAATCTGGATCTTAATATGATGCAAATCATATCCGATTTTAAAGTGCCTTATATCATGATGCATATGAATGGAACACCACAAAACATGGCAAAACAAACTAATTATAATAAGCTGATAGAAGACGTCCTTTATTATTTGTCGGAAAAAGTAGCTCTTGCCAAATCATATGGCATTAATGACATCATCATTGATCCTGGTTTTGGGTTTGCCAAGACTCCTTCACAAAGTTTTTACTTGTTACAAAATCTAAACCTCTTTAAAACCTTTGGATTGCCAATACTTGTAGGTTTGAGCCGAAAGTCCATGATCTATAAGACTTTGGGTATTGATGCAAATCAGGCATTGAATGGAACCACTGCCCTAAATACCCTTGCATTAACCAAAGGTGCCAATATTTTAAGGGTACACGACGTTAAAGAAGCAGTGGAATGCATTGAATTAATGCAAGCGGTAAACCAAATTGAAGATTAATTTTTTGTTTATCTATTTTTCCTAATTTTACAAAAACAACAAGGATTGGATTTTTTTAACTTTCTGGATTTAAGGGTCACCGACATTATAGATATCCTCCTTGTGGCTATTCTGCTGTATTACATCTACAAACTGGTACGAGGTACCGTTGCTATCAATATTTTTATTGGAATTGTTATCGTCTGGGGATTTTGGAAATTAACCCAATTACTGGATATGAAAATGATCAGTAGTGTGGTTGGTGGTTTTATGTCGGTTGGTTTAATTGCTTTAATTGTTGTTTTTCAACAGGAAATACGAAAATTCCTGCTTATGATTGGTTCGACCAATTTTGCGAATAAACGGAACTTTGTAAAACGATTTAAATTTTTAAGACAAGAGGGTATTATTTCTAAATTAGATATTGATGCGATTCTCAAGGCATGCGACACAATGAGCAGAAGCAGAACCGGTGCTATTTTGGTTATAAAACGAAGTAATTCTCTTGATTTTGTAAAATCGTCGGGAGACACTATGAATGTCGAAATTAATCAACCCATCATAGAAAGTATTTTTTATAAGAATAGTCCATTACATGATGGGGCGGCTATTATTGAAAATAATAATATTATGGCTACCAGGGTTATACTGCCTCTGTCTAATGAGCGCAATATCCCCTTGCGTTTTGGATTAAGGCATAGGGCAGCTGTGGGTATTACGGAGCGAACAGATGCCATTGCACTTGTTGTTAGTGAAGAAACCGGTTCTATCTCTTATATAAATGACGGTGAATTTGTTCCTTTTAAGGATTTATCCGACCTGGCTAACAAGATAAAGGCAGATATACTTTAAATATGGAGTGTAAAAATTGCGGTACACAACAACAAACAGATTTTGATTATTGCCCCAATTGTGGCGCCAAAGTTATACGCAACAGGTTGACTTTTAAAAATCTGTCTCATGATATTACTGAGCGTTATTTTGATCTCGACAATACTTTCTTAAGGACATTTAAACACTTGCTAACCAAACCAGAGCTCGTCATTGATGGTTATATTACCGGTATTCGAAGAAAGTACCTGAATCCAATAAGTTATTTAGGGATTGCGCTAACCCTTTCCGGTCTGCTTTACTTTTTGATGCAAAAAGTTTTTGTCTTAGAGGAGATGGACATGGATGTCTTTAATCAAGGAGTAAACCCTGAATTTTATGAAAAAATAATGCCCGTCATATACGACTTTTCATCCTTAGTATTTATTTTATTTATCCCAATCTTTGGGATTGCCGGATGGCTAACTTTTAATAAGAAAGGATATTTATTCTCTGAATACCTGGTAGTTATGTTATATACTTTAGCCCAATTTAGTATCCTATCTTTCCTTATTAGCCTAATTGTATTAACCCTAGACCCACAAAATTATATGATGATGTCTACATTTATGCTACCTGTAATGTTTGTTTACTCAGTTTATGTGATGCAGAGGATAAATAAGCTCTCAACGGGCCAAGTTATATTAAGAACTTGTCTGTTTATGATTTTAGCCTTAATTGGGTATTTTGGCTTAATTATGGTTTTCTATGCTATACTTTTCGCAACAGGAACAATCACTTTGGAAGATCTTAAACCGGTGAAGAATTAATAGTAAAGGTACTAAGCCACTTCCTCAGCCATAAACTGGGCCTCATAGAGTTTATTGTAATAGCCTCCTTTTTTGAGTAACTCCCTATGTGTGCCGCTCTCAAGAATTTTACCTGCATCCATGACCAGTATTTTATCGGCCTTCTTTACGGTGGCAAGACGGTGAGCAATAATTATCGAAGTCCTGCCAGTAGTGATTTTTTCCGTAGCTTTTTGGATCAGCTGCTCAGAATAGGTGTCCACAGAGGAAGTAGCTTCATCCAGTACCAATATGCTGGGATTACTCACATAAGCCCGTAAGAAAGCTATTAGCTGCCGTTGGCCGCTGGATAGCATGGCTCCTCTTTCTTTTACATTGTATTGGTATCCGCCGGGTAAACTATTGATAAACTCGTGAACACCTATTTGCTTTGCCGCCACCTCAATATCCTCCAAAGAAATAGTTTTATCCCTGAGAGAAATATTGTTGGCTATGGTATCTGCAAACAGAAAGACATCCTGCAATACAACTGCTATGTTCTTTCGAAGCGAGGCCAGCTTATAGTTGGTAATATTAATATTATCCACCAGGATTACGCCTGAATTAATCTCATAAAAACGATTTAAGAGATTGATAATTGTTGATTTCCCTGCTCCCGTTGCTCCTACTATGGCCACGGTCTGGCCCACTTGCACATCAAAGGAAATTCCGTGCAGTATTTCTTCATCCTCAAGATAGCCGAAATGAACACCTTCAAACTTAATATTTCCGAGTACATGATCTTTTTCAACAGTCCCAATATCTTCAATATGACTATCTGTATCCAGTATATTAAAAACCCTATTTGCCGCCACCATACCCATTTGAAGCGTATTAAATTTATCAGCTATCTGTCTGAGTGGTTGAAACAACATGCCGGATAATAGAATAAAGGCAAAAATTGTCCCGTATTCATCCAATTGAATATTAGTCACATTTTGAAGACCCCCATACCAAACTATTAAACCTACTGTAATAGATGAAACAATATCTGCAATTGGGAAGAAGAATGAATTATACCAAACCGTTTTAAGCCAGGCATTCATATGCTTTTTATTTATTTCCCGAAACTTATCACTTTCTATTTTTTCCCGGGTAAACAGCTGCACGATCTTCATACCTGTTATACGCTCCTGAACAAAGGTATTCAGGTTGGAAACCTCAGCCCTTACATCTATAAAAGCTATCTTCATTGCCCTTTGGAATAGTCGGGTAGCATATATAATTACAGGCAGAACAGCGAACACGATAAGTGCCAATTTCCAATTGATTATCAACATGACTACAGCCACAACCATCATTTTAAGAAGGTCAGATACGATAACAAAAAATCCCTGACTAAAAATCTCGCCTATACGTTGCAAATCAGCTACAGTGCGGGTAACGAGCAATCCAATTGAAGAATTATCGAAATACTTCATTTTAAAGCCAATCATTTTATTGAAAAGATTTATCCGTATATCTCTAATAACCGATTCGCCGAGCCAATTCGCATAATAATTAAAACAAAGCTGACTGATAACCTGTCCTAAAAGTACCCCGGTCATTGCAAGGATAAGAACTAAAAGCCTTTGAGAATCACCTTGTCTTACGGCACCATCAATAATTTCACCAACAATAAGGGGGGTTAAAACCGCAAAACCTGAAAGAAAAATGGCAGCCAGGGCCACTCCATAAAATGTAAGTTTATAGGGTTTGGTATAAGCTAAAACTCGTTTAAAGAGTCTAAAATCAAATGCTTTTCCGGTGTCTTTATCCATTAAATTCCAGAATGGTTGAAGGGTACAAAACTTTGGTCAAATATAAGCCTTTTGCCGGGACGGAAGCACCGGCGGCACCTCGATCCTTACTTTTTATAATAGTCTTAACATCTTCAGGTGTTATTTTTCCAAGACCGACATCCAGTAAGGTTCCCACTATAGCGCGCACCATATTCCTCAGAAAACGGTCTGATGTAATTGTAAAAACAAGCTTGTCTCCTGTTAAATTCCAGGTCGCAGATTTGATCTTGCACAAATAAGTTTTAACATCCGTATTTGATTTAGAAAAACATTCAAAGTCGTCATGCTCCAACAGAATTACTGCTGCTTTATTCATAGCAGGAATATCCAATTGGTGTTTTATGTAATGTGCGGTATCCTTATAAAATGGATTCTTATCAAGTGCTATCCAATATTCATAGGTTCGTTCCACAGCATCAAAACGAGCATGTGCATCATCTGCGACAACGCTAATCTTTTGGATTGCAATATCATCCGGCAAAAAGGCATTTAATCTATACGCAAGATCCGTTAAACTATCTATTTGCTGAAAATCGAAATGCGCATACATATTTTTTGCATGCACTCCGGCATCTGTTCTGCCAGCTCCCATGAGACTTATGGGCGATTTTAGCAATGTACTAAATGATTCTTCCAGTATCTGTTGAACGGAAGAAGCGTTTGGCTGTCGCTGCCATCCGTGATAGGCCTGCCCGAAGTATGAAAAAGCGACAAAATATCTCAAGCTATTATTCTATTTTTGTGAAAGGCAAAGATAATGAAGTTAGCCGTTAGAAATAAAGAACTTCTGGTTCGCCTAAATCTGAACAAAATCATTATTGCTATGGAATAGTACTATTCGACACTTGTAAACGGTTTTAAATTCTTACTAAAACAAATGACCCACATCTTACTTCTATCCGACACTCATGGCTATATAGATGACACTATCCTTAAGTATGCCAGGCAGGCTGATGAAATTTGGCATGCGGGAGATATTGGCTCCTTAGATGTCACCGATGCACTGGCTGTATTAAAACCGGTTCGCGCCGTTTATGGCAATATTGATGATTATAAATTGCAAAAGGAATTTCCGTTGGACAACCGGTTTAAATGTGAGAACGTAGTGGTTTGGATGACTCATATTGGGGGCTATCCCAATAGGTATGATAGGAGAATCAGGGAGGAAATCAAACAGAATCCGCCTAAACTATTTATCTCAGGGCATTCCCATATTCTTAAAGTAATGTGGGACAAAAAACTAAATCTTTTGCACATGAATCCTGGTTCTTGTGGAAAGAACGGTTTTCATCAAGTCAGGACTATGCTCCGGTTTGATATAGACGGCGAAGAAATAAAGAACCTGGAGGTAATAGAATTGGGAAAGCGCCAGGGATAGCAGCGGCATCCTTTTTTGCTGCCATCTTGAGCACAGTTGAAAGAAAAGCAAAAAATATATAGCGAATAGCCCGATCCTCCGCAGCCCGAATTTTATATGGGCGAAGGAGGAAGCGCCAAAATAGAAACAAAAAAACCCAGGGAACTACCCCTGGGTTTTACGCACTAATACAACTAAGATGTTAGGTTTAACGTAAGCGATCAACAGATTTTACAAGATCTTCATCCTTTTTTACGGCCCTGTTCGCCAGGACTAAAAAAACGATAGAAAATACAGGAATCAACATCCCAATACCCTTCTCAGAGACCGAGGTCTCTCCGGATAAGTTTAGCGATCGGTAAACGAAAAATCCCAGTAAAAAAAGATTTAATATTATATTCAATCTGTTAAAAACAAATTGATTTTTGCGTTTCTTAAATAAGAATATTGTGATTAGTGCGAGGGCAGAAGAAGCGGCAAAAATTACCGCAACCCAACTAATATCCATCGCAAAAACCGTATTTCCCTCCATTCCGGTCCAAAGGCTCAAATAAAAAGGTAACACTCCGGTTAAGAGAGCCACCAAAATTATATAAACGGTTTGTATGCGTTGAATCATAGTATATTCAGAAATAGAAATGCAAAAGTACATGTCTTTTAAAACATTACCATAAAATTTAAAATAAAAAATAGCTCCTCAGTAATGTAAGTTCGTGCTATCAACTATGACCAAGCATACGAGATACAATCTATTTTAGTAATTCATTTATTAAAACAAGAAGAGAAAGAAATAAATTAATAAGTAATAAGAGATGATTTGTTTAAAATAATTTGTAATATTGTGACGTTATTAGATGTAACACTTACCTATTGGGATCTCAATCCCATGTAATACCCAAAAAAAATAATATACTCCAATTTTTATATACTATAATTTATTTTATACTCAATGTTTGAGATTTCAGATTTAAAAGCAAAAAAGCTGCCTGAGCTTCAGGATATTGCTAAAAATTTAAGTGTCCCCAAATACAAGGCCTTAAAAAAACTGGATTTGGTTTACCAAATCCTTGATCTACAGGCCAGTAATCCCAAAGCCGTACAGGCTACAACGGTGGCTGTAAAGGCAAAAGCTCCGGAAAAAGCACCGGAACAACCACAAAAACCTCATGTTCAAAAGGAAAAAAGCATTAAGCCTGCGCCTCAGAAAAACCGCCCTCCTGTAGAGAAGGTAGTTAAACATGAAAATTCACAGCAAAAAAGCCCATCATATCAGGGTAATAAAGAACAAACTAAACATAACCCTCAACACAACAAGGGCCCGCATAACAAAAAGATTCAGCACCATAAGAACGGGCAGGATAGCAAGACCAGTAATTTTGATAAGGACCTAAAAAATAAATATAAGCAACCTGATTACGAATTTGACAGTATTATTGAAAGCGAAGGCGTTCTTGACATCATGCAGGATGGTTATGGATTTCTTAGATCTTCAGATTACAATTACCTCTCATCTCCAGATGACATTTATGTATCCCAATCACAAATTAGGCTATTTGGTCTAAAAACAGGGGATACCGTTTTAGGAAATGTACGGCCACCTAAAGAAGGAGAAAAATATTTTCCCTTAATAAAGGTGAATAAAATAAATGGAATGGACCCTCAGGTTGTAAGAGACAGAGTTTCTTTTGAGCACCTGACTCCTTTGTTCCCGCAGGAAAAGTTTAAGTTGGCAGAACGCCAAAGTAACCTTTCCACAAGAATTATTGACTTGTTCTCTCCTATTGGAAAAGGACAACGTGGAATGATCGTTTCCCAGCCAAAAACCGGGAAAACTATGCTCTTGAAAGATATTGCGAACGCCATTGCGGCCAATCATCCTGAAGTTTATCAGATTGTTCTTCTGATAGATGAACGTCCAGAGGAGGTAACGGATATGCAACGCAATGTAAGTGGTGAAGTTGTTGCCTCTACTTTTGACAAGGAAGCTACCGAACATGTTCGTGTGGCCAATATAGTGTTGGAAAAGGCAAAAAGACTGGTAGAATGCGGACATGATGTAGTAATACTCTTAGATTCCATTACACGTCTTGCGAGAGCCTATAATACGGTTCAACCTGCTTCAGGTAAAGTTCTTAGTGGTGGTGTGGATGCGAATGCCCTACACAAACCAAAACGCTTTTTTGGAGCAGCGCGTAATATTGAAAACGGTGGTTCTTTATCTATAATTGCTACAGCCCTTACAGAAACCGGATCTAAGATGGATGAGGTTATTTTTGAGGAATTCAAAGGTACCGGTAATATGGAATTACAATTAGACAGGCGCATAAGTAACCGAAGAATATTCCCCGCCATAGATCTTATATCTTCTTCAACAAGAAGAGATGATCTGTTATTGGATGAAAATACAATTCAACGTATGTGGATAATGCGTAAGTATCTTGCAGATATGAATCCGGTTGAGGCTATGGAATTCATGGAGCAACGCATTAAGCAGACCAAAAATAATGAGGAGTTTTTATTGACCATGAGCCAGTAAAAAAATCCCAGAAAAAAGTAAATCCCAATGGTTATAAATCATTGGGATTTTTTATTTGTAAAAAGTACTACACCAGATGGGTTACACCCGTATTAAAACAGACTGATATTGCACAATACGATTTGACTTTTCCGTGTGTAAGAATTGTCCATCTGCTTTTAATTATCATAATGTATGACTACTTTGCTTTAGGATTTAGAATAATGAGAAGACGAAAGCTATTAATCTTATAACTCAGTTATGAAAATTTTAATTATCGGAGGAAGAGGAACCATTGGAAGCAAAGTTAGTTCTTACTTTTCCATAAAACACGAAGTTCTAATAGCCGGGAGAAGCAGTGGTGATCAGCTGGTGGATATATCAAATAGTGAATCAATTGAAGCACTTTTTAAAAAAATTGGGGTATTGGATGCCATAATTTGTACTGCAGGTGAAGCCAAGTGGGCTACGTTCAATGATCTTTCTGAAGATGACTTTTATATTGGGATCCGCAGTAAATTAATGGGACAGGTAAATTTGGTGCGAATAGGGAAAAAATACCTCAACCCTAATGGTTCCATAACCTTAACAACAGGTATACTGGCAGACGATCCCGTAATCATGACTACCAGTGCTGCTATGGTTAACGGGGCACTCCATAGTTTTGTCAAGTCAGTTGTCCTTGAACTTAACAATGGAATTCGAGTGAATGCGGTTTCCTCTGGCGTCGTTGAAGACGCCTTAGATAAATACGGGCATTATTTCCCTGGCCATAACCCCATACCAATGGATAAAATGTTAAGGGGATATATTAGAAGTGTGGAAGGGAAGGCTAATGGTGAGATAATTCGCATGTATGATTAGGCCGGTAAATTTCGGTGAAGCATGTAGTTAGAAGCTTTTTATAATTTTACCAAATGGGATTCTACGATTTATCCAAGATTGAAAGGGAAAGACTGGTAGCCGAAATCCGGAACGCCATAATTGATGATCTACACCATAGCAGTGTTGTTGCGATAAAAAGATACTTCTCTGATGAGGATACTTACGTTCGCAAGGCAGCCTATACGGTAACAGGAAAGTTGTTCAATACCGATAGTTCCTTAAAATTGAAAATATTGGAAACTATCAAAGCTCTGCTCAGTTCAGAAAATGAAAAAGAGCGACAAACTGCAATGAATGCGGCAGGTGAAATTGGTAAAACAGATTTTGATAGCGTTTGTGAATTTTTTGATTTTGCTCTGTTTGATAAGCACCATATCGTACGGAATGCCGTGATTGGTTCCCTTAAAAAAGTGGGGGCTAAAAATCCCAAACCCGCTTTGGAATGGGCCAAAAAATATCTTCATCATCCCAATAAGGAAGTGCGGCGTGAAATTTGTCACGGGATAGAATTAAGGGGAAGAACTCATCCTCAGGATATACTCCCACTTCTAAAGGAGCTACAATTCGATAAAACTTCAAGAGTGCGCAATACCCTGATTCATGTCCTTGGCCAGATTGCTTATAAAAAAGGGTGTTTAGCTATCGTGGTCTCCTCATTAAGCAAATGGAAAAATCTAGAACTTGTTGAAAAAGCAATGGATGAAATCGTAGATGTCCACTCGAGATATAAAAGCTTTGCGGCGATGAGCGAATCCGAGGCCATCCAGTATATTGATCGGCACTATACGGCATAAAAAAAGCCCTGACCGTCAGGCAAGGGCTCTAATAGATTTTTCCAATACTTATATTGCAGCAATATGCTTTGTAAGTTTACTTTTTAAATTAGCCGCCTTATTTGCATGTATAA
>CAJQNH010000087.1 GCA_905479615.1 uncultured Eudoraea sp. | reverse complement strand
CCTTCCTTTGTTCCTGAAGGAAAAAAGTTCAACCTCTATTTATCTCCAACAACAGTAAAAGCAACGTTTGTTCTCGATCAAACGCTTGCAAACCAAGGCGCTTTTGGAGTTAAAAGAGCAGAATATGATGCCGCAGGAAATATCATTAAAAAAGGTGAAAAAAAGTTTGTTGAGTTTGGGGTTCTGGTTACGAATACATGGGAGAAAGAGATAGCAACCAATATAATTATAAATCATCGTCTAAGTCTTTTTACAGATTATATAAGACGTTTTGGCAATATAGATGTAGATTGGGAATTGAATTTTACATTTAAAGTGAACAACTTATTTGAGGCCAATTTAGGAACCCATATTATTTATGATGATGATATTCGTTTTGACCAAGTAATTTCAGACACCGGCAATGTAATTGATCCCGGAGTTCCCAAAATCCAATTCAGACAAGTTTTGGAAATTGGGTTAGCGTATAGTTTTTAGAGTTGTTTTCCGCTTATTTTGTTATGTATATGAACAGCTGCACTATCTGAAAGACTAGCTACAAAACAACAGGAATTTAACAAAACAGAATACGTTGAACCTTCTGTATTTCTATAGGCATGTGGCAAAGTTTCTATTAAGAGTTTATCGTAATTCGTGGGCTTACCTTCTTTTTGTCTGACCAGGGCCTTTGTATAAACCTCCAAAATATCTGAGATAATCTTATATCCTGCAATTTCCTTTTCTATAACTCCTGGTGAGCGATATATTTTGTTAACACTTAATTTAATAATGTCCTCAACCTGAGCTTTATAGCGGCTGCGATCCAGAAGTGAAACCTCAAATTCACCTTTTAGGATTGCTTCTTCATTTTCAAGAAAAACTGATACAGCATCAGTAATAAGTGTATTAATTGCTAAAGCTCTTAGATAGCTAAGCCTGTCGGCCATAATGGTCAATGAATTGTACTTTTTCGTATTTATAGTGTCTTTAACCAGTTTAATCAAGTACTCTAAAGCATATTCTTCCGAGATCAATCCAAGGTTTATACCATCTTCAAAATCAATAATAGTATAACAAATATCATCGGCTGCTTCAACTAAATAAGTCAGAGGATGCCTTGAATAGGTAATGGCAGCCCCTGCACTTGTACAAATAAGTCCCAATTCCTCCGCTACTTCTTTAAAAAATTCTTTTTCAGACTGGAAAAAACCAAACTTTTTAGCTGCAATGTGGGTTGTTGGTTTCTTTGGAAGAGATTCCTTAGGGTATTTCATAAAAGCCCCTAGTGTGGCATAGCTTAATCGGAGACCACCTGATACCCCCTCGCGTGATTCTGTGAGTAACTTAAACCCATTTGCATTGCCTTCAAAATCTACTATGTCCTGATACTCTTTTTCAGATAAAAGTGATTGGTACCTTTTACCTTCCCCGTGTTTAAAGAATTCCCCAATCGCCTTTTCTCCACTATGACCAAATGGTGGATTCCCAATATCATGGGCGAGAGCTGCAGCAGCTACAATGGCTCCAAAATCTCCAAATTTATAACCATGGGTTTCCATTAAAAAAGGATGTTTTTTTAATAGTTTTTCACCGGCAATCCTTCCAAGGCTGCGCCCAACAACAGAAACTTCAAGGCTATGAGTTAAACGGGTATGAACGAAATCAGTTTTTGAAAGCGGAATTACCTGAGTTTTATCTTGCAGGCTCCTGAAAGCAGCCGAAAAAATGACCCTGTCATAATCAACCTCAAAACCCAGGCGGGTCTCGTTTTGCTCTTTTCGAAGTCTTTTATGTGTATCTCCAAAACGCCTTAAAGACAGGAGTTGTTCCCAATTCATAAGTCTTAGAATAAGCTGGCAAGATACAGTTTTTTAAAGGTGAATAATTACCCTAATCATCCATTTTTTAGTGAATTAATCAACAGTAATTACTTGCCTTAACATTCACTTAATCTGCTAACCTTATGGTAACCTTAATAAAATAAATGTTTAACCTGCAGGTAACGCGACCTTTACAACTCATAGCGTTCTTTGCGGCTGAAAACGTAAATCAAATTGATGAAACAAGTTTTTATTGCCCTACTTATTTTTATCCACTTTATGGGTCATTCCCAGGAAACTGGAAGTATAATAGGTCAGCTTACAGATAAAGAGGTAAATAATGAGCCTCTTGCGTTTGCCAATGTTCTTATAAAAAATACAACTAAAGGAACCACTTCTGACTTCGATGGCCTGTATGAAATTACAGCGGTGCCACCGGGGGAGTATACATTGATTTTTAGTTTTTTAGGTTATGAAACTCTGGAAATTCCTAATGTAGTTGTCGAGAGTGGTAAAGTAACCCAGATCAATACGGCACTTGGGGCAGGTAGCGTTTCATTGGATGAGGTAGTAATTACTGTATCAACAACTAAGGATTCCGAAATAGCATTGTTGCTTGAACAAAAAAAGGCGCTTGTCATTCAGGAGGCCATAAGTGCAGAAGCGCTGAAACTCAAGGGAATTGATAATGCAGCGGCAGCTGTATCTCAAATTTCAGGGATATCCAAGCAGCAAGGATCCAGCAATGTTTATGTAAGAGGTCTTGGTGACAGATACCAAAACACAACAATGAATGGACTTTCATTGCCCTCGAATGACGTTAATAAAAAGAATATTGATCTTGATATCTTTGGGTCAAGTATTATCGAGAATGTATCTGTAAGTAAGGCGTATTCTTCTACATTTTATGGAGATTTTGCTGCCGGGAATGTTAATATTGATTCTAAAGATTACACCGGCAATGGTTATTTAGAGGTTTCCCTGGGTAGTGGTTTAAATTCAAATGCAGCCGGTGAAAATTTTGTGCGGAGTGAAGGGCCCAGCAATTACGGATTCTATAACCGTTATAGCAATGACCCATTCGCCATTGTCCTGGCCCATGGGGTAGATCCACAAGCCGCTTGGGATCCAATAAACATTTCCGGAGCAATTGAAGGAGGTTATTCCTTTTCTTTTGGAAAAGAGTCCCGATTGAGCTTTTTTGGAGCAACTTCTTTTAAAAACGGTTATGAATTAATGGAAGGTCCTGCACGTGATTATACCAATGTTCTTAAAACCGACTTCCCTAATGTTCAGGAATTCTCCTATAATACAACAACAACTGCACTGGCAAATATTGGCTACAGGATAAACACAAGACACAAGGTTAAATTTAGCTCTCTTTTTATAAATAACTCTGCGGATGCCGTCGGTTACTACGGATCAAAGGGACTTGGAACAAACAGGGATGCCATTTTAAATACGGATGAAGGGTTTTATGTTATGAATGTTCAGTTTAATCAGGACATGATTTTTGTAAATCAACTTACAGGAATACATGATTTTGATGATAAAATCACCTTGGGCTGGGGTATAGGTTACAATAATGTCTTCTCTGATGAGCCCGATAGAAAACGAATTACCCTTGAAAATTATCAATTCGCTTTAGATGGTGATACGAATTCTAATCCCGTTTTTTACACTAATATCCCTTTTGACAATCAGAGGTTCTTTCAAAGTATAAAAGACGATGAACTAAATAGCTACATAAATTTAGACTATAAACTGTCAGACAAAGTAAAATTGAATTTCGGATATAACGGCAGAACAAAAGAACGAAGATTCAGTAGTATCAGATATGGATATGAAATACTGGATAGGGATAATACCCCTGTTACAGACGTCAATAATTTTAATTCCATTTTTGATGTTTCAAACATTAATATCCCCGAGGGAACTGGATTATATGATTTAATTGTTCTCAACCCTATCAACAATGAAATAGGCAACAAAAACCGGCCGGGTTTACCAGAAAACACCTATACTGGAAATCTGGATGTTCATGGAGTTTTTGCCTCTGCAGAATTAAGCCTGGGAGAGAAATGGTCCTTAGTTCCAGGTTTCAGAGTTGAATCATTTTCGCAGAAAGTAGAATATGATGTTATCAACATAAGACCAGATGACCCGGGTTTTCGTAATGTTTATGAAAATATTTATTTGCCTAGTTTGAATGTCCGCTATGCCCTAAATGATGATTCCAATTTGCGATTTGCGTTTAGCAAAACGGCATCATTTCCGGAATTTAAGGAAGCTGCGCCATTTGTCTACGAATCTGTAACCCAAAGGATTGGTGGTAATCCGGATCTTTTAGGGGGTTTAAATGGCACAGGACCCACCTATTCTGATGTATATAACTATGACCTAAAGTACGAATGGTTTTTAGAGCAGGGTGAAATCATCTCCTTGGCTGCTTTTACAAAAACAATAAAAAATCCGGTAAACAGGGTTGTCGCTGCAGATGCAACAGGTACCCAGCGTTATTTCAGAACCGGAGAGCAGGCAGACATTTATGGTGTAGAACTTGAATTACGTAAAAATCTGTTATCAAACACCGATGATATCCCTGTATTATCTTTTGGCCTCAATGCTGCTTATACAAGTACTAAGCAAGATTTAAAAGACATTCCGGCCGGTGATGAAAATACGTTTGGAACTTCCTTTGACAGAGATTCTGATGAGTTAGAAGGAGCATCTCCTTTTATTATTAATACCGATCTAAATTTTAGTCCCGTGTTTGGCAATTACAAGCCTAAAGCTACTGTAGTGTTTTCTTATTTCGCAGATAGAATCTACTCATTGGGGGCCGGAAGTTTGGGCAATATTGTAGAAAAATCAGTCCCTACACTAAATTTTGTTTGGAAAAACGAAATTGGCGAACACTTTGAGGCTAATCTGACTGCAATGAATCTGCTGAATCCTGATGTTTCATTAGTTAGAGAAAACACAGGGATAGGTGATATAATTATAAGAGAGTATAACCTTGGGGTTAACATTGGGCTAACCCTCAAATATAAATTTTAATTCTATTTAATCTTAAAACAATGAAAAACAAATTTTTA
>CAJQNH010000086.1 GCA_905479615.1 uncultured Eudoraea sp. | reverse complement strand
GGCTTAACAACTACTTCTTCCAACGCATATGCAAGCTCCGTGAGTGCGATCTCGGTGTTTTTAAACTTAAACATATCATTCGTAACCCGAATTTTTTGAGATTTAAAACCTAAATATGAGAAGTAAAGCGTATCGTTAACAGAGGCTTTCATAGAAAATTCACCCTTGGAGTTGGTTATGGTACCTACAACCTTGTTCAGGTTTATTACATGTACACTTTCCAATGGAGTATTGGATTGCGCATTAATAACTACTGCCTGAAATTCTTCTTCTTTCTGCTCAGCTTCATTTTCCTGTGATATCCCGGCTAAGCCGATTAATGAAATCAAGCACAATAAATACTTCCTCATTTAGTGCAATACTAATTTATAATGCGAATAAAATAAAAATAGATGCCTTGGCACACTTTTTAATATACAATTAACTAATAGAAACCATCTCTTTTCTTACTTCGTCTATTTCCGGACGATGAACCCTGTTTGGATCCTGATCTTCTTGAACCACTTTTTGAGAAGCTACGTTCTCCTTTTTTTCCACGACCTCTATCGCGGTCCCTACTGTCCCGGCTGTCTCTGCTATTCCTTGGTCCCCTATCCCTTCTTCTTCCTCCACCTTCGGGACTATTGGAGACTTCAACGTTTACAAATCGTCCTTTTATTTTAAAATCGGTAAATGTTTCTAAAATTTGATCCTTAAGCGCTGCTTCTGTATTGAAAAACGAAAAACTTTCTTTAACATCTACTTTAAATAAATCATCTTTACCTAATTGAAGCGTATCTTTCAAAAAGTCCTTTAAGGACATCCAGTCATACCCATCGCGCTCTCCTACGTTTATAAAATAACGAACAGAACCGTTGCTGGAAAAATCATTATCCTTGCCTTTCCTTCTTTCTCCGCGATCAGGTTCGGAGGAATTAAGATCCTTGGTTTTATTGTAATAATTGAAAAAACGGGTAAATTCTACTGAAACAATTTTTTGGATTAATTCATCCCTGTCAAGGCCTTCCAGGACGTCGTTAATAGCCGGCAAATAATTACTAACTTCTTCATTTATTTCTGTAGTCCGGATTCTATTGGCCAAATGATATAATTGAATCTCACAAATTTCAATTCCGGTAGGTATTTTTTTAGCAATGAAATCTTGCTGTATTTTTTTCTCTATCGCATGAATTTTTCTCAATTCGCTTCTGGTGACTATCACCATTGAAATACCAGATTTACCTGCTCTTCCAGTACGCCCACTCCTATGCGTGTAGGTTTCTATTTCATCGGGAAGTTGATAATTTATTACATGGGTGATATCGTCTACATCTATTCCACGGGCCGCAACATCCGTGGCCACCAACATTTGAATTTGTTTTTTACGGAAAGAATTCATTACCAGGTCGCGCTGATTTTGGCTTAAATCGCCATGCAGTGCCCCGGCGTTATATCCGTCTTCAATTAACTTTTCGGCCACTCGTTGGGTATCGCGTTTAGTTCGGCAGAAAACCACAGAAAAAATACCAGGATTAGCATCAGAAAGGCGTTTTAATGCAGAATACCTGTCTCGTCCACCCACAACATAATACTCATGCTGTACAGTATCCACACCAGAATTTTTGGTCCCCACGGTAATTTCCCTTGGGTTGTGCATAAACTTTTTAGCTATTGTAGCTACTTCCCTTGGCATAGTAGCTGAAAAAAGCCAGGTAGATTTGTCTTTGGGTGTGTTGGAAAGAATGTCTTTAATATCTTCATAGAACCCCATATTTAACATCTCATCTGCTTCATCAAGAATGCAATAGTCAATTTTGGAAATATCTATGATTCCACGGCCAATCATATCCTTCATCCTACCCGGGGTAGCGACAACGATTTGTGCACCTCGCTTTATTTGCCTTGCCTGATCAGTTATACTTGCACCGCCATAAATAGCTACGGTATTCAACCCTTTTACGTATTTTGAATACAGTTGTATTTCTTTGGTGATTTGCAAACAAAGTTCTCGGGTTGGCGAAAGTATTAATCCTTGTGTAGTTCTGCTTTGACTGTCAATTTTTTGAATTAAAGGAAAACCAAATGCAGCAGTTTTACCTGTTCCGGTTTGGGCCAGAGCCACTAAATCTATTTCATCTTCTAATAAAAGGGGGATGGATTTTTCCTGAACTTCCGATGGAGTTTCAAATCCTAAATCGGTAACAGCATTCAGTAGGGCGCTATTAAGCCCCAATGCTTCAAATTTTGTCATAATATGTTATAATTTACCTAATCGCAAATATGTATGTTGCACAGAGCGATTATCCTTATAACGTATTAGACTCAAGGCAACACATGCTATACCAGCGGCGTCAATTTAAGCGGCAAAGATACTCTTATTTATTTATATGGTGGCTAAACTTAATATATTCGATCTTTAGAAAGGTAGGCAATAAGCTTTTGAAGAGCCTTTCCTCTATGGCTTATTTTATTTTTTATTTCAATAGGCAATTGAGCAAAGGTTTGATCATAGCCTATTGGGATAAAGATTGGATCGTATCCAAAACCTTCAACACCCTTTTTTTCTTTAGTTATTGTGCCTTCAACAACACCTTCGAATAGGATTCTTTCTTTATTCAGATTTAAGGCTATTACAGTTTTAAACCTGGCTGTACGAGATGTGATGTTCTCCAATTTAAATAAAACTTTTTCAATGTTTTTTTTTGAATCCTTCTCTTCACCTGCAAACCTGGCAGAATGAACTCCCGGAGCTCCGTTCAGTGCATCTATGATAAGCCCTGTATCATCAGCAAAACATGAAATCCCATAGCGATGGGTAATATAATCCGCTTTTAATTGTGCATTAGCTTCCAGGGTTGTTCCGGTTTCCGGTATTTCTTCATGGCAGTCAAGATCCTCGAGGGAGATAAGTCGGATATCTTTGGGAAGCAGTAAACTTACTTCTTTTAATTTATTTACATTGTGTGTGGCGAAAACGAGATCCATAATTCAGAGGAATTCACAAAATAAAATTGTTGACATTGCCAAAAGTAGTAATTTTATTTTCTGCTATTTTTCTATTATGAAGCTTAAACTATCACCTGTAATCGTTTTTTTAATATTTGGAAGTCTAATGTACCTGTTAGCTGAATTTTTGCCGGTAGGAGATTTTGATTTTTTTGGAAGAAGTATTCTAATTAAGACATTGCTTGTATTGGCAGTGGTGATCAGCAGCGTCGCATTACTTCAGTTTTACCTGGCTAAGACTACAGCAGACCCTAAAAATCCTGCTAAGGCATCTTATTTGGTCTCAAATGGTATTTATAAGTATTCACGTAATCCAATGTATTTGGGCTTGCTGTTAATATTATTAGCTTGGGCACTCTGGCTAGGCAATGCTTTCAATGTTCTTTTGGCTGCAGGTTTTGTATCATATATGAATGCATTTCAGATTCAACCGGAGGAATCGACACTAGCCGGCTTGTTTGGCAAAGAATATAAGCACTATTTTATAAAAGTAAGAAGATGGTTCTGACTTATTAAACGTTACTTTCAGCAAGTATCTCTTATATAGCAACATAACTTATATTTAAAAAAATTAGCAAATTAATTGATACTATGTGGAATGTATAATTCTATTTAGATAGTTACTTGTTGTTCTTCATTCTTACAATCTAAATCCATTTTGTTTAATTTCCTTGAACGCCATCATCGGTGTGAATTAATTTTTACTTTTGCAGCTTAGTTCATAGCCAGGGTTTTGAAATTTTTATCGTCCCCTGTGAAATTATGATGTGAACCAAAGAGGAAATTTAAACAAATGATTGAAGTGGGTAGAAAATATATTTTTGATTTTGATAGTACATTAACCAGAGTTGAAGCACTGGATGTACTGGCGGAAATGACTTTGCAAGGCAAGTCTAATCGTGATGATGTCATTCATGAAATACAGGAAATAACTAATCTTGGAATTGACGGGGATATTTCCTTTACAGAATCCTTGGAAAGAAGAATTAAACTTCTCAAAGCGAATAAGAATGATTTAGA
>CAJQNH010000085.1 GCA_905479615.1 uncultured Eudoraea sp. | reverse complement strand
TAAACCTGGATCTGACGATAAATCCGGATTTCTCTCAAGTTGAAGTTGACCGGCAGGTTACAAATCTTGATAGATTTGAACTTTTTTTTCCGGAAAGAAGGCAATTCTTCCTTGAAAATGCTGATTTGTTTGCCAACTTCGGTTATGAGACAATCAGGCCTTTCTTTTCCAGACGAATTGGACTCGGCATTCCAATTAATGCAGGATTGAGGCTCAGCGGAAACCTTGATGATAAATGGCGAATAGGAGTCATGGATATGCAAACAGCAAAAGACGAAGAAACAGGGCTTCCAAGTCAAAATTTTGGGGTCATTAGCCTTCAGCGACAAGTGTTTAGCAGATCTACAATCGGGCTGCTTTTTGTAAATAAGGAATCAACTAATTATCCGAAGGATAATGACTCTTTGCGCACAATCTATCCCAAATTTAACCGGAATTTAGGATTAGAATATAATTTGGCATCTCCTGATAACTTGTGGAATGGAAAGGCCTTTTTACTTAAATCGTTTACACCAGACAAACAGGGGAATGGGATTACTCAGGCAGCCAATATTGAATACAAGAGCAGAAAATGGAATTGGGGTATTAAAGAAGAATATGTGGATAGTACATACACTGCAGAAGTTGGTTTCGTACCCAGAAAGGGATATTTTAATATCAACACATTTTTAGGCTATTCATTTTTCCCTAAAGCTGGTCCGGTAGTTAGTCATGGGCCTGTTGGAAAATTGAATTATTATTTTGATGAAAAAATTAAGGAAACAGATCATCAGAATATACTACAATACCTCATAAATTTTCGTAACCGAAGTAGTATAAGCCTCGAAGGACTTAATGAGTATGTTGAATTATTGGCGCCTTTTGATCCTACGGGTACAGGAAAAGATTCCCTGGCTACAGGCACCAAACATCGATGGAATGCCTTTAGATTTGAATATAATTCCAGACCACAAAGTATGTTTACCTATTCTGCAGGTGGAAGAGTTGGAGGTTATTATGAAGACGGTACACTAGTAAGCTTAACAAGTGAACTGGGTTATCGTTTTCAGCCATATGTAAGTCTAAGCTCAAATATTAATTACAATAACATCAAATTACCTGAACCATGGAATACCACAGAATTTTGGTTAATAGGATCTGAAGTAGATATAACATTTACCAATAAACTATTTTTCGCCACCTTATTTCAATATAATGAACAATCCAAAAATTTTAATCTAAACTCAAGGCTTCAATGGCGTTATAAACCGGCTTCAGATTTGTTCCTTGTTTATACCAATAATGAATTATTGGCACCATTTGACGGGAGGATATGGTCAATTACTCTTAAACTTACTTACTGGTTTAACAAATAAACTAATAGTTTATGGAGGAAGTAAAATATAATATTCAACACTTTAAAAATGCCCTTTTTCTATTAAGTATTTAAATTTTTCACGTAATTTAATATGCTGTTTCAACTATCTAACTAACATTAATACTACCCATCATGAAAGGAAAAAAGCAAAGTTCTAAGGCAAAACAAGGAATTAATGAACTAAATCTTTCACGGAGAAAATTTATTAGGAATACTGCCTTTACTGTAGGGGCCATTTCAATAATACCACGCCATGTTTTAGGAAAGGGTTTTGTGGCTCCAAGTGATAAGGTTAATCTGGGATTTATTGGTCTTGGAAAGCAGAGTAGGGGACTTGCTGCTCGATTTGTTCAGAACACGAATGCGCAAATTATAGCCAGCTGTGATGTCTGGACCACAAAAAATGCCTGGTTTAAGGATCATGTTGAAAAGGTTTACGCTGAACATCGGAACCAGTCAGGGTATAACAGTGTTAATACATATCTGGAATATAAAGAGCTTCTGGATCAAACAGAAATAGATGCTGTTGTTGTGGCTACTCCGGACCATTGGCATGCGTTACAATCTATTGATGCCATGAAAGCTGGAAAAGATGTTTTTTGTGAAAAACCTCTGACTCATACGCTAAAGGAAGGTAAGGAGATGGTAAAATGGGCCAAAAAAACCGGCAAAATTGTACAGACCGGAAGTATGCAACGCTCATGGGATAATTTTAGAAAAGCTTGTGAACTGGTAAGGAACGGTTATTTAGGAGATATCCAGAAAATTTTGGTGAATGTTGGTGACCCCGCAAAGCCTTATGATTTAAACCCTGAGGCGATGCCGGTAGAAGTTAATTGGAATAATTGGTGTGGTCCTGCACCTCTTTTAGGCTATAATCACAGGCTTGCGCCTTCAAGTAATGATGTTGATTTTTGGCCGGATTGGAGATTATATCAGGAAGTTGGAGGGGGTATTTTATGCGACTGGGGGGCACATATGTTTGATATCGTACAATGGGCTCTGGGAATGGACAAGACCGGACCCGTAAAATTTGTACCTCCAACTGATAAAAATGCGGTACGTGGATTAAAGATGTACTATGCAAACGGGATAGAAGTCGTTCATGAAGATTTTGAACGCGGATGGGGTGTTCGTTTTATTGGTACTGAAGGTAAGATGGATGTGAGTCGTAGTTACCTTGAAACTGATCCTGCAGGCATTCTGAACGCAGAGTTAAAAGATACAGATACGCAATTGTATAAAGTAAAAAAAGATCACTACCAGGATTGGATGGATGCTATTAAAAATAGAACCCAACCTATATGTGGTGTAGAAACAGGCCATCGATCCGCCAGTGTTTGCAATATTGCAAATATTGCTTATGACCTTGGTGAAACAATTCACTGGAATCCTGAAACCGAAAAATTTAAAGGTAACAGTGCCGCCAATAAGATGCGACACATCAAATACAGGAAATTTTAGTCT
>CAJQNH010000084.1 GCA_905479615.1 uncultured Eudoraea sp. | reverse complement strand
GAACACTTTTCAGATACAATCAAAATGTAAAAAAAATGGCCTGAATGAATAATATTCTCGTTGCTAATAATGTTACTAAAAAATTTGGCAACCAAATTGCGCTAAATAATGTTTCACTGGCAATACCAAAGAATACCATTTATGGGCTCTTAGGACCAAACGGAGCTGGTAAGACTACCTTAATAAGGATAATAAATCAAATTACCTATCCGGATTCTGGTGAAGTTATATTTGATGGAGAATTACTGCAACCCCGTCATATTGCACATATTGGTTATCTTCCTGAAGAGAGAGGGCTTTATAAAAATATGAAGGTTGGTGAGCAGGCAATATATCTTGCTCAACTTAAGGGATTAAGCAAATCTGACGCAAATCAGAAGCTTAAATATTGGTTTGATAAGCTGGAGATGGGTGATTGGTGGAACAGGAAAATTCAGGAACTCTCTAAGGGTATGGCGCAGAAAATTCAGTTTATTGTAACGGTTCTGCATGAGCCTAAACTCCTCATTTTTGATGAACCTTTTAGTGGGTTTGATCCAATAAATGCCAATATTATAAAGGATGAGATTATAAATCTAAAGGAAAAAGGGACATCTATTATTTTTTCAACTCACAGAATGGAATCTGTTGAAGAATTATGTGAATATATAACCTTATTGCACAATGCGGAAAAGATTTTGGACGGCAGACTTGAAGATATCAAAAAAGAGTACAAAAACAACATGTTTAGAGTAGGGCTTGAATTGGAAAACGGAGAAAATTTTTTAAAACTGATTTCCGATAAATTTGATATTTCCTATCCTCACTATGATATGAACAGAAAGCAGTTAGACTTTACGGTTCAACTACCCACAGATGATACCAGATCTTTTTTGACATTGCTATCATCAGAGTCGATCATTAATAATTTTGTGGAGACCATCCCTACCGTTAATGATATTTTTATTCAAACAGTACAAAGTAAAAATGGGCATGAATAAATTATCTCTTATCATTAAGCGCGAATATCTTGCCAAAGTTCGAAATAAATCATTTGTGATCATGACTTTTCTTAGTCCCATTCTGATGGTGGGAATGATCCTACTTATTGCTTATCTCACCAAGGTAAACGACAGTCAAAAGAGAATAATTGCGGTAATTAATGAAAGCGATTATTTCTCTACTGACTTCAATTCCACTGAAAGGACGTCCTATGTTTTTCTTAAAGATTTATCATTGCAAGCCGCAAAGGATTCTACTTTAAGTCTTGGCCTTTCTGGTCTCTTACATATTCCTGATCACAGCGACCTCCACGAGGTAGCCCAAAATTCTTACTTTTATTCAAAAGAAGCTCCAAGTAATATCGTTATTGATCCATTGGAAGATATATTTGAGGAACGCTTAAGACAAAGAAAACTAATAGATATTGGTGTTTCTACAGAGGAATTTACTACAATAAGTGACAGATACGAAATTAAAATAGCCACTTTTAGCGGGGAACAGAATTTAAAAGGAATTAATGAAATGAAGGCCTTTATAGGCGGTGGTTTTGGTTATTTAATAATGATGTTTATTATAATATATGGTGGTTTTGTTATGCGCAGCGTTATCGAAGAGAAAACGAGCCGGATAATTGAAGTAATAATCTCATCCGTAAAGCCATTTCAATTAATGTTGGGTAAAATTATTGGAACTTCCTTAGCAGGAATAACACAATTTGCTATTTGGATAATATCTGCTTCCTTGCTGATGTTTGGGGTATTTTTGGTTTTTGGAATAGATCTGACAGGACTTAGTGATCAATCTGTCATAGCTTCTAACCCCATCAGTAGTATGTCGCCTTTACCGGCTACAACAAATACTATGCAATTGTATGCAATCGAATTTTTGCAGATACCTTGGTTTATGCTTATTTCGCTGTTTATAGTGTATTTTATTCTCGGATATTTAATTTATAGCTCTATTTATGCTGCAATAGGGGCAGCTGTGGACAACGAGACGGACACTCAGCAATTTATCTTTCCAATAATATTGCCTTTAATGTTGGCCATATATGTTGGGTTCTTTTCTGTATTTAGCAACCCTAATGGCCCTATTGCCGTTGCGTTTTCCTTGTTCCCATTAACTTCGCCAATTGTTATGCTAATGCGTTTGCCCGGAGGGATTGGAGAAGGCGGGGTTCCATTGTGGCAGGTAATTGTATCCATTTTATTTTTAATTGTAACTTTTATTGGTATCGTATGGCTTGCAGCTAAAATCTATCGGGTGGGAATTTTAATGTATGGTAAGAAACCTACCTATAGAGAACTTTACAAATGGTTAAAATACTAATCATGCAAGACAAGAAAACTGGCAAAGTGGAGAAATTCATTGGGGAAGATGTTTGGGACTCCATTTATGACTTTTTGAATTGGGGACTTCATCTGGGTGAAGGACAGAATTCAATTCATATAACAATTGGACTTTTACTTGTAATTATTATTACTTTCTTTATTAGCCATTTTGTATTAAATGCGATAAGGAGATTTTATACAAATAAAATGAAAGGTGATGATAAGTTAAAGTTCATAAGTATCTTTAAATTTATCAAGTATCTGGTCTATCTGGTGGTAATACTGATTACCCTGAGCGCCGGGGGCATAGATATAACACTTCTTATAACAGCTTCAGCTGCTTTATTTGTTGGTTTAGGCCTGGCACTACAAGAACTATTCCAGGACATTATTGGAGGTATTTTTATCATTACCGATAAATCGCTTCAAGTGGGAGATATTGTCGAAACTGAGGGTAAGGTTGGTAAGGTAGTTGAAATAAAATTGAGAACCACAAGAGCTCTTACACGAGATGATAGGGTGATAATTATACCCAATCACAAATTTATGAGTGATATTGTTTATAACTATACCCAAAACAATAATATTACCAGAGAAGAAATTAAGGTAGGAGTGGCCTATGGAAGTAATATCAAACTAGTGTCAACTGTTCTGCTTTCCTGTTTGGCTGATGACAAAGAAATATTAAAAGAACCGGAACCATTTGTTCTTTTTGATGATTTTGGGGATTCCAGTCTTTTATTTTCAATCAATTTTTATATTAATGACAGTTTTAGAGCGTTAAAAATAAAAAGTAGAATTCGATATGTAATAGATTCTAAATTTAAGGACAACAATATCAAAATCCCTTTTCCTCAGCGAGATGTTCATTTGTTTAAACAATAAAAGCATAAAAAGAATTAATGAATTTAAATAGTAAGTCTAGAATAATAAAATGGTAAAACGTATTGGATTATTCTGGTTCTTACTTTTATTAAGTGGAATTTGTTTTGCTCAAAGTACAGATATTTTGAGAGTTGAATATAGTTCACTTCCGAAAGGAGATTCAGGTACCAATGCATCACGTTACCGATTTTTACTAAATGTTCCTGTTAAAGTTGGCCTCGATAAGTATTTGGTGCTTGGTGGTGAGTTTAACCTTATAGATTTTGAAATCACTAAGGAATATCCATTTGATTCCAGTGAATTGAATACACTTTATGTCATTGATCTTAATGTGGGCTATATTTTTAATGTAAATGATGACTGGCGATTTGTGGGTATTGTAACTCCAAGAATAGCCTCTAATTTGGTAAATGGCCTTCAGGGAGATGACTTTTTATTAAACCTTACTGCAACTATGTGGAAGGAGAAAAAGGATGTTGATAAACCCTTTAGATTAATATTAGGCCTAACCTATAATAGTACTACCGGTCTGCCTTTTCCTCTGCCACTAGTTAATTATCACAAGCGGTTTCACAGGTCCTGGTCTTACACCCTGGGAATTCCCAGAACGGATTTTAGATATCACTTAAAAGATAAGCACACCATACAAATGGCACTATTTTTGGACGGTTACTTTGTAAATGTGCAAAATGACATTCTTTTGCCGGATGGTGAATTCGGATCCTCTGTTTCGCTTTCGGCTATTGTAAGCGCTTTAGGTTACCAATATAATATTAGTAAGCGTATGTCTTTTTATGGGGTTGCCGGAGTTACGTTAAACCAATCAGGTTTGCTGAGAAATAATAAGAGGGAAAAAGTATATACTTTAAATGATAAAAAGGCTGGAGGTCTTTACTGGAAAGCGGGATTTAAAATATCAATTTTTTAATAATAAAAGCATGTCAAAAATACTGGTTATAGAAGATGAAGCAGCTATCCGTAGGGTTTTAGTTAAGATTTTATCTGAAGAAAGCGAAATGTATGAAGTGGATTGGGCAGAAGATGGTTCAATTGGTCTGGAGATGATTAAAAAATCGGACTATGACCTTGCCCTTTGTGATATAAAAATGCCCAAAATGGATGGTGTTGAAGTCTTACAGGCAGCAAAAAAAATTAAACCGGAAATACCCTTTATCATGATTTCAGGACATGGGGACTTGGATACTGCTGTAAATACAATGAGGTTAGGGGCTTTTGACTACATCTCCAAACCACCCGATTTAAACAGACTTCTAACAACAGTACGGAATGCGTTGGATAAAAAGGAACTTGTTCAGGAAAACAAGATCTTAAAGAAGAAAGTTAGTAAAGGCTATGAAATGATTGGGCAAAGTAAGGAGATTACTACTATCAAGGACATGATAGATAAGGTCGCACCAACAGATGCAAGAGTTTTAATAACTGGATCAAATGGCACAGGAAAGGAACTTGTTGCCCATTGGGTACATGAAAAAAGTAACCGTAGTGGAGCACCATTTATTGAAGTAAATTGTGCGGCAATCCCTTCGGAATTAATTGAAAGCGAGTTATTTGGCCACGTAAAAGGGGCTTTTACTTCGGCGGTGAGAGATAGAGCCGGTAAATTTGAGGCTGCGAATAAAGGTACTATCTTTTTGGATGAGATTGGAGATATGAGTCTTTCAGCTCAGGCTAAAGTGCTTAGAGCTTTGCAAGAGAGTAAAATCTCGAGGGTTGGTACCGACAAGGATATTAAAGTTGATGTTCGCGTAATTGCTGCCACCAACAAGGATCTTCAGCATGAAATAGCAGAAGGAAAATTTAGAGAAGATCTATATCATCGTTTGGCCGTTATACTTATAAATGTGCCATCATTGAATGACAGAAGGAATGATATTCCGCTTCTAATAGATCATTTTGCCCACAAAATCGCGTCTGAGCAAGGGGTAGTTACCAAAAAGTTTACCAAAAAAGCTCTTGAACTCTTAAAAAGTTATGATTGGACGGGTAATATTCGAGAATTAAGAAATGTGGTCGAACGCTTAATTATACTAGGTGGTGCAGAAATTACCGAAGAAGACGTAACACTGTTTGCGAGTAAATAGCTGATTTATAAACAGGTAAATTCAATAAAGTAGTCACAGAAAATCCTTGTATACTAATGATTGCAATCCTTTAATTTATCAAGGGCGAGTGCTGTAATTTGTTTTGTCCTCAAATTGTAATATTTTTTGGCTTCGGTAAGCCCCGGCTTAAGAAGTTCCTGTTCACAACGCTCGTAAATTTTATTTGCAAACTCGTAGGCCTCTTTGCATTCTACACTATTAACTACCTCGTCCAGAGAATTTTGGTAATTTACCAGCGACTGATCAATTTTTCGTTCCAGTTCTTTGCCAACCGGCATTACCATGCTTAATTTTTGTTTTTCTGCACTTATTGTATTCATTACCAACATATCATTGGCATATAAACTTCCCTGGTGCTCTTCATGATCTCTTATAGCTTCAAGGCTTCCGGAAGAGTTGTCCAATGCTCTTGTTAGGAGTATTTTAGCGCCGTTTAAGGAAGAAACTCTGGTAGCTTTCTTTAGGTTATCCAGACCTTCATAAATATTCTCTTTGGCATAATCGCAACCGCAGGCCTCAATTTGTTCTTTCGATTTTTCAATGGCATTCAGGGCTTTGTATGCAAAGAAACGCGAAGTATTAATGTCTGCTGCCGCAAGAGCCCGTTCGGTCTGTGATTTGATGTACCCGATATTGGACCCTGCATAATCACATGCCTTACTCATATCAAAAGAAGACATAGAGAAAAGCACAAGGAACATTAGAATGGTGTAAAAGACCTTCATAGCTTAAAGTATTGATTATGTAAAATTTAGGCAGGGTAAAGATAAAGAGCATCGCATCCCTCGCCTTATTTATTCGTTTAATTACCCGGTCTTTCCCTATTAAAGGTCGAATGGCGCATTATTAAGGATAAAAGGTTATTTTTAAATTTGAGCCTTTATTAGGACAACAAAATATTATATATTCAACTCATGAAGAAAATCGATATAACCTCCTATAAAGTAGTTTCTAAACTAAAATTGGCAGATATAAATACTTCTGAAAACCTTGACAGCACAGACAAGGAACTCAAAAAACAACTGGAAAAATTGCGTGAAGATTTAGGTGATTTTCAAAATACACTATATGCGCATGGCAAATACGCCGTCCTGATTTGTTTGCAAGGGATGGATACTTCTGGTAAGGATAGTCTTATTCGTGAAGTGTTTAAAGATTGCAATGTTAGGGGAGTGGTTGTACATAGTTTTAAAGTGCCAACGGAACTTGAGCTGGATCATGATTATATTTGGAGACATTATATTGCGCTCCCGCCAAAAGGGAAATTTGGAGTGTTTAACAGAACCCACTATGAAAATGTATTGGTAACTAAGGTCCATCCGGAGTATATTTTAAGCGAGAATATTCCGAATATTAATACGGTGGCCGATATTGATAAATCTTTCTGGGACAAACGGTATAAACAGATTAATGATTTTGAACGCCATATCACTGAAAATGGAACCCTTGTTTTCAAATTCTTTTTGAATATTTCTAAAGAAGAACAAAGACAGCGATTATTGAGGAGATTGCGTCTTCAAGAAAAAAATTGGAAATTCTCACCTGGTGATCTAAAAGAACGCAATCTTTGGGATGATTATCAGCAATGTTATGAGGAAGCCATTAATAGAACATCTAAAACCAATGCGCCGTGGTTTGTCATTCCTGCGGATAATAAGCGTGCTTCGAGATTAATTGTAGCTACTATTTTGTTAGAATCGTTAAAAAATTACAAAGATATTAAGGAACCAGAGCTTGATGATAAAATAAAAGCTAATATTGAAACTTATAAATCCCAATTAGAAAAAGAAAAATGAGAAATTTAGGCCTGCTACTTCTTTTAATAGTTGGACCTATCTGGTCCCAAACGGATGACAAAGAACAGTTAAAATCACTTTATAATGCATCACTTACTCAAGGAAAGGCCTATGATTGGTTGAATTATTTATCCAATCAGATTGGGGGCCGACTTACAGGTTCGGTACAGGCTGAACAGGCAGTGGAGTATACCAAGCAAAAAATGGATTCCCTCGGACTGGATCGGGTATGGTTACAACCCGTAATGGTTCCTAAATGGGTTAGGGGTGTACCTGAATTTGCTTATATTGAAAGTAAACCAGGAATTACGAATAACGTACCTATTTGTGCATTGGGCGGATCTATTGCCACACCTTCCGGCGGTATCAAGGCGAATGTTATAGAAGTAAATGGTATTGAAGAATTAGAAAAGCTCGGTCGTAGTGAAATTGAAGGTAAAATTGTCTTTTACAATAAACCTATGGACCCAACCGATATTGATACACATGAATCCTATTCAGCTTCTGTGGATCAAAGGTCTTCCGGCGCTAAAGAAGCTTCAAAATATGGAGCTCTAGGGGTTATTGTTCGCTCCATGAGCCTTCGTCTGGATGATTATCCGCATACTGGAGCAATGAGTTATGGAGAAACGTCTATAAATAATAGGATTCCAGCTGCAGCCATAAGTACCAATGGTGCTGAATTGCTAAGCACTACATTGAAACTTAATCCGGAGATAAAATTTTATTTTAAACAAAATTGCAGGCAACTTCAGGATGTTCAATCTTACAATGTTATCGGAGAAATAAAGGGCAGTACATATCCCGAAGAAATAATAGTAGTTGGCGGCCATCTTGACTCCTGGGATCTTGGTGATGGTTCCCATGATGATGGTGCCGGTTGCGTTCAGAGCATGGAGGTTCTTCGGTTACTGAGCATAACGGGATATATCCCTAAACGAACAATCCGTGTAGTACTATTTATGAATGAAGAAAACGGCTTAAAAGGCGCAACTACCTATGCGGAGATTGCATTAAACAAGAAAGAGAAACACATATTTGCTTTAGAAAGTGATTCTGGGGGTTTTACACCCAGAGGATTTTCTTTTGACTGCCAGGAAACCGATTTTACCAAAATTTTAAGGTGGAAACCTCTTTTTGAACCATATCTGGTTCATTTGTTTGAAAAAGGAGGCAGTGGTGCCGATATTGACCCTCTGAAAAATGATCAAATTGTACTTGCGGGATTGCGTCCCGATTCGCAGCGGTATTTCGACTATCACCATGCTGAGATTGATACATTTAAGCACATTAATAGACGTGAACTGGAACTTGGTGCGGCCACAATGGCCAGTTTGGTATATCTATTTGATAAATACGGAACAAGTGCAACAAATATGGAAGGAGGTAAATAATACTTCCTTGCCATTTCTAAATTACTGCCAAATACGACCTATAAGAGGGATAAAATAAACAGCTGTCAATTTAAATTTATTACCTTTGCAGCTTATTAAAAAAATGAGATATGCAAGACGGAATTTACGCAAAATTCAATACTACAAAAGGAGAAATAACTGTAAAATTAACCTATGATAAGACCCCTGGCACTGTAGGTAATTTTGTAGCACTGGCTGAAGGAAACTTGGAAAATAGTGCTAAACCAAAAAAGATACCTTATTACGACGGACTTACTTTTCATAGGGTAATTCCAGATTTTATGATTCAAGGAGGTTGTCCTCAGGGAACTGGAACAGGAGATCCTGGTTATAAATTTGATGACGAATTTCACCCGGATCTAAAACATACAGAACCTGGAGTTCTTTCTATGGCTAATGCAGGCCCCGGCACCAATGGAAGTCAGTTCTTCATTACGCATGTGGCTACTCCATGGTTGGATAATAAGCACACGGTTTTCGGAAATGTTATAGAAGGACAGAATATTGTTGATGAAATAGCCCAGGGAGATTCAATTAATAGCCTTGAGATTATTCGTGTAGGAAGCGAAGCAGAATCCTGGAATGCCGTTGAAGCCTTTAAATCCTTTGAAAGTTCAGGCGAAATTAGGCTACAGGAAGAAAGAAATAAAGCAGAGGCAGAATTAGAAAAACTTGCTTCTGGATTTGATAAAACAAACAGTGGACTTCGTTACAAGATTCTTAAAAAAGGGGGTGGTAATAAAGCAGCAAAAGGAAATACGGTTTCAGTTCATTATGAAGGTTCATTGACTAACGGACAAGTATTTGATTCGTCCTACCAGCGCAATCAGCCTATTGATTTTCAATTAGGGATAGGACAAGTAATACCCGGATGGGATGAGGGCATTAGTTTGTTAAATGTAGGTGATAAGGCACGTTTTGTAATTCCTTCTGAACTTGGTTATGGGAGTGCTGGTGCTGGTGGAGTAATACCTCCAAATGCCACCCTGGTTTTTGACGTTGAACTTATGGAGGTTAAATAATTATATCCCATAAAAAATATTAGAGAAGGGGAGACCCTAAAACAGATCTATTAAATTCAGTAAAACTTCTTTCATTTTTTTGAGAGAAGTTTTTTATTTAGCTCTGTTCGCACTAAAAACAAGAAGAACCAAATTGATAGCCAATAAAAAGAATACGATTACAAAAAAAACAGACATTGCATATTAATTAGGTTATTATGTGGGGAAATTGCTTACTTATTTAACACCTTTGTAGTTGTAAACCCTACTTGGTAACCTTTTAAATAAAGTAATTCTTGAAGTTGTCTACAACCGGGGGAATATTGAATTCTTCAATACAATGTTAAAATTAAAGAAGGTTGGACAGAAAATCAAGCTTAAGCGAGTTTAAATATTAAACTTTTTAACCTCTTATGATCCAAATCCATAAATATTATTGTTGACATCAACCAATTTTGAAGTCATATGAGAGATAAAAAAAAGCCTTCTGGGAATAGAAGGCTTTTTATATTCATACCAAAATTCTTTTAAACCGTTGTTGGATCCGGAGTCATTCGGAGGTAAGGTTTAATTTCTTCTACTCCTTTGGTAAACATATTACGTGCATCTTCAGTTGTAATAGATGGACTTACCACTACATCTTCCCCGTGGTTCCAGTTGGCCGGAGTCGCCACTTTGTGATAGGCAGTTAGTTGAAGAGAATCAATAACCCTTAACAATTCATGAAAATTACGACCTGTAGAAGCAGGATAGGTAATAATAAGTTTAACCGTCTTATCGGGAGCTATTATATATACCGAACGCACCGTAAGATTATTATCGGCATTAGGATGTATCATATCGTATAAGGAGGAAACCTTCTTATACTCATCAGCAATTATAGGAAAGTTAACCGTTGTATTTTGTGTTTCATTAATATCCTTTATCCATTCATTGTGAGAAGCTTTACCATCAACACTGAGGGCTAACATCTTTACATTTCGCTTGTCAAATTCAGCTTTAAATTTAGAAGCTGTCCCTAGTTCAGTTGTACAAACAGGGGTGAAGTCTGCTGGATGTGAAAAAAGGATACCCCATCCATCACCTAAATAATTATAAAAATTAATCGTTCCTATAGAGCTGTCAGCGGTAAAATCTGGGGCGATGTCGCCCAATCGAATTGTTGCCATATTTATTATTTTTAAGTTGAGATTTAAAACTCCATAAAAGTAATAGTTAATGAAATAATTTTGGTCAATACCAGGTTAAATATCTATTAAAGTTTAATGCATTTAATGTCCTGACTACTGAAAATAAAAAGCACCGCAAGGGTTTTGGTTTGGCAACAGAATATCAAAATCACTATTTTTGAATATGGAAAATACAAAACCGGAAGATTTACGATATCCCATTGGTAAATTTGAAGTGCCTACTTCAATTTCAGAAGAGCAAATTTTAGAATGGATTGCTATTTTGGAACATTACCCGAATAAATTGGAATTGCTGGTAAAGGAATTGTCAACTACTCAATTAGAGACTCCTTACAGACCTGATGGGTGGACTGTACGCCAGGTTATTCATCATGTTGCCGACAGTCACCATAATAGCTATATTCGTTTTAAGTGGGCATTAACGGAAGAAACTCCTGCAATTAAGCCATATCTTGAAAAGAAGTGGGCAGAACTTTTTGATACCCGGACGGCACCTATTGAATTATCGCTGAACCATCTCAGGGCGGTACATGCCAAATTGGTGTATTTACTTAAAGGGCTATCCTCTTCTGATTTGAAACGTGGTTTTATCCATCCCGAGAGTAAACAAATAACTACATTAGAAGAAAACATAGGCCGCTACGCCTGGCACGGAAACCATCATTACAACCATATTAAAAATCTTTCACAAAGAGAGGGTTGGATTTAAGAGAACAGCGTACATGAATATCCACTAAAAGGCTAAGGTCATTTTATTTTTTTCAAAAGCACGTACATTGGCTTTTCTTTATCCAAAACCAGATCAAATTTCAATTGCTTTTCTTTTAGGATATGATATCCGTTTTTAAGATAGAAATTTAATGCTGGTCCTTTTTGCATAGCTTCCAGCCATAACACTTGTTTGTCAGAGTCCAGACAGTATTTTTCAACCCAGCTTAGTGCACGGCCCCCTATCCCTTTGTCGGAGAATTTATTTAGGATGTATATTTTTTCGAGTAAGATCGCTTCCTTTGAATTATAGGGTCCTATTGGAGCATCTTTGATAAGTTTAAGAATACCAATTGCCGTATCTCCCATATGAATTAACCAAAGAGATGATGAATTATCTTTCAATTCATGTCTGACGACATCTATGGTAAAACTTTCTTCAAGGTAAGGAGTAGGATCATTATTTTTCCATAAGTGCAAATAATGCTCTTTGTATGCCTTTATTCCCAGTTTACAATAGAGCTCACGGGTTTTATTTGTTACGGCCTCAAATTTTAAATCCATTTTATATTACAACCTATACTCGGTTTTTGAACCGGATTTATTGGTTTATTATTTAACAATGCCTCCATGGCATTACTTAGGTCCAATCCGGTCGAAGGTATCCCATTTCCTGGCCTGGAATCGTCTAATTGACCTCTATATGCAAGTCTCAGGGTATTGTTAAAAAGATAAAAATCCGGGGTGCATGCGGCCTCATATGCCTTAGCCACCTCCTGGGATTCATCAAACAAATACGGAAAGCTATAGTTTTCTGTGAGTGCTGTTTGTTTCATCAATTCGGGAGCGTCTTGCGGATATTTTACTACATCATTACTAGAAATTGCAATAAAAGCTATTCCTTTGGCTTGGTAATTAGTTGCCAGTTGTGTTATGGTAGAATTTACGTGTTTAACAAAGGGACAATGATTGCAGATAAACATTATCAGGGTGCCATTTACACCTTTAATTAGACCAAGACTGACCATTTTATCTGTTATGGTATCTGGTAAATTAAAACCAGGGGCAATTGTGCCCAAAGGCAGCATATTACTCGGTGTTCTTGCCATCTCTTGCAGTTTTCGTTAAACAGGATTAAAGTTAGTAGTTATAAGTTAAAAAAGAAACTTCATAAACTCTAATTTAATCACCGATTAACTGGTTGCCCGCAACCTGGATTAAAATGCTTGCAATCCAAAAATTAGGTGTATTACATTATTTTCCCAAAGAAAATAGCGTTCATCAGGAATTTATTCGTTCCATACCAAAAAGCCCTGAAGTTAGTGTTGTCTGTAAATAAAACAACCCGACCCTTGCCAAGTCTTTGTACTTTAAATGGAACACTACCTTTAATCAATTCCAAATTTTCTTCTGAAATATAACCGCTTTGTAAAGGTTGACTGGTATACTGAATTGGATTGTTATAACTATTCTTATCTGGTTCAATATAAACGTTTGTATTTCTAAACAGGGACACTTTATCGTTTTTGTATCCAAAATTAATAGGGTGAGAACGATCTTGTTTGGCTTCGAATATTGCGCCTCCTGTAACTTGCGCCCCAATAAAATCAGGCTTCTGTCCGAAAGATATATCCCTGGCTTCAAGGGTGTCCTTTCTAAATTCTAAATTCATGAGCTGATGTTTATTAAACCAATTCGCCATATTTCCATAACCAATAAGCGTTCCACCGGCTTTTACCCAATCATTTAATTTTTTAGCGACAGTTTTATTATTAGAGTTTTTACCTGATGACCTGGGTATTATAATATCTGTGTAAGAACTTAAATCAACAGAATTAAGATACTCTTTATCAATTTTGGTAATCTTCATGTTATAACGTGTGTCAAATAAATGCCAAATTTCTCCGGCATCATAAGATCGTATACCGCTGCCTACCACTATAGCAACTTTTTGTTTTTTAACAGGATCAAAATCGTTACTACCCAGATCAATTCCCTGTGATAAACCTGTGTTCACACCCGTTATTATAATCTTACTGTCTTCAGCTACTTCTTTTAGAAATATATGCAAATCATTGCTGTTTAATACTTGATTTTGCACCGGAATCATTATTGTTCCGTAATCATAGGTATTATTTTCCAGGGTAAACTGCGACTTTGCTACTTTGGCCCTAAGTCCTTTAGATAAAATTTGATTTAGTGCTCTGGGCGTATAATATTCATGCCATTCAAATAAATACGCATAACTACTTTGCTGACTCACACTCCCGGTTAGTGGTTTAAAGTCGGTTATTTGTGGCCCCGCATTTGTCAGGGATTCCAATTCCGCATAATCAACATTAAATGCCAGGGGAAATGTCCATGCTGAAATATCATAAAACAGACTGTCTGTAAATGTAGTTCGCTTCTCAAACATAGATTTAATTAACCTATGGTTTTTCTGATTCATTGGAACCACATAGCTGTGATCTTTTTTAAATGATTTGCTACCTATAGTAACATCGGCAGCAAGTTCATGGAAGTTTATTTTCTGTCTGCTAAGTATTTCTGCCAGATGCCAGGTTTTGGCTGCATCCTTGCTATCTCCAAATACTATGGCCTTAGTCCTGCTTTTTGAGGCTTCGTTTCTCATGTTTCGATAAAATTCCTGCTGATAGGATAGTATCTTTACACGCATATTTTGTGCCGCTTTAATAGTTGATAATGCGGTTGTAAATTGATTTCTTATTGTAAATGGAAAAGTTAGGGTACCATTTTCAGTGTCTTGTAAATGACCCCTTGAACTGGCCTGTTCAAACAAAATTCCAATACCACCGTTGACATCGGGAAAAGTAGAACCCTTGCCGTAATAGTAGTCATCATATCTTTCCTCCGAATAATAAAGAGAACCTATTTTGTCCAATGCTTTAGCATGGTAGCTTCCAATTTGTGCTGTTAGCTCCTGGTTCATGGCTGGTGTTAAAGGATGAACTCTTGTTGGTTCGCCGGGTTGAAAAAAGAAGGTTGAATTAGTAACCATTTCGTGATGGTCTGTTAGAATGTTTGGCAACCATTTATGGTATGTTTCTATTCTGGCACGGCTTTCGGGTAATTGTACCGGAAGCCAGTCCCGATTCATGTCAAACCAATAATGATTAGTCCGGCCACCTGGCCAAACTTCATGATACTCTCTTTCATTATTATCCGGATTTAGGTTGATGCTTTTATTGGTATTAGCCCAATATGCAAAACGCTGAAGTCCATCCGGATTATATGAGGGATCCATAAGAATGACCAAATTATCCAGTAATTCATCAATTTCAGGACCTTGAGCAGCCGCCAGGTAGTAAGCGTAAGCTAATCCTGCGTTTGCCCCACTTGGTTCATTGCCGTGAATAGAGAAACCCTGATATACTATTATAGGCATGTTTTCTATGGAAGTTGCGGTATTTCCATTTTCGGTAAGTGCAATATGTTCTGCTCTTATCTGTTCCAGGTTATTATGGTTTTTAGGGGAAGTGATAGTAAGCAATAAAATGGGTCTTCCTTCAAAAGTAGATCCGCGATTTTCAATACTTATGCGATTACTTTTTTCGGCTAATGTTTGCATGTAAAACATCAACTTATCGTGGGTAACATGCCATTCACCAACTTCATGACCAATTATATCAGCCGGTTTGGGAATATTATCATCATAAGTGAGATTTTGCGGTAAATAATAATCAAGATCAATTGAATGCTGAGCGATGCCTAAAAAGGAGAAGATAAGAAGTAATGTTGTGATTGTTATTCTCATATGCTATGCGGATATTAATAAGATTAGGAATAGAAACAAAAAACGACCTTTGAATACAAAGATCGTTTAGTCATTTTTGTGATTAGAGTTTAGATATCATCAAAATCTAAATCTGTGAAATTATCTGTAGAAGAAACCTCTCCATTCTGACTTGGCTCTTCCTTTTTGAAGTCCTTTTGATGTCTTTCTGAGATGACTTCATGACCTTTCTCGTCAATTATATAGTCCATCATTTCTTCCATGATTTCTCTAAATGATTGAAAATCTTCTTTATAGAGATATATTTTGTGTTTCTTGTAATGAAAAGAGCCATCATCATGCGTAAATTTTTTACTCTCCGTAATGGTCAGATAATAATCTCCTGCCTTTGTACCCCTAACATCAAAAAAATATGTCCTTCTCCCAGCTCTTAAAACTTTTGAGAAAATTTCTTCCTGATCCATTAAATCTTTATCCCTCATTTGTTAAATATATAGTTAGTATTTATACCTAAAATATATTCAAAAATGGAAAAAAAAAGCGTATCCAGCAACATTTTTCTAGATTTCTTTCGCTGATAGTTGATTGATATATAGCTCCTTGTAGTAGCCGTTTATTTCTATTAATTCATTGTGAGTGCCCTCTTGGAGTACCTTTCCGTCTTCCAGGACTATAATCTTATCCGCATTTTTGGCCGAAGAAACACGATGACTTACTATAAGGGTTGTCCTTAGATGCGAAGCTTGTTTCAGGTTTTGTAATATTTCTTCTTCCGTCTCCGTGTCCACAGCAGAAAGGCAATCATCGAACAGATATATCCTAGGATCTTTTAGCAAAGCCCTGGCTATCGAAACACGCTGTTTTTGACCTCCACTAAGGGTTATTCCTCTTTCACCCAGAATAGTATCGTACTTCTTAGAAAAGCCCATGATGTTTTCATGTACAGCAGCCTTTTGCGCTACTTCCAAAATTTCATTTTCCGTGGCGTCCTCCTTCCCGAATTTAATGTTATTTTTTATGGTATCAGAAAACAGAAATGCATCTTGCGGAACGGCGCCTATAGATTCTCTCAGGCTATGTAAATTTAATTTTTGAACCGGGACATTGTCAATTAAAATCTCACCTGAAGATGTATCATATAGTCTGGCAATCAGATCCAGGATAGTGGACTTTCCTGAGCCGGTTTTTCCAATAATAGCAACCGTTTCACCTTCATTTATGGTAAATGATATATCGTTAAGTGCGGTAATGTTAGTGTCTTCATAGGTAAATGTGACATTCTTAAATTCTATGGTTCCATTTATAGGGGTGTCTTCTAAAACCTCATTACTTATTTCCGGTTGTTCATTTAAAAACTCATTTATCCTTTTCTGAGAAGCTTCGGCGCGCTGAACAATAGATGTTAACCACCCAACGACAGCTACCGGCCAGGTAAGCATATTTACATAAAGTATAAATTCTGCTATGGTGCCAATAGATGAAATTTCACCATTAATATATTGCTTACCTCCTACATAAATAACAAAAATGTTGCTGATTCCAATTAGCAGGATCATCAGCGGAAAGAACCAGGCGTTTACTTTGGCCAGATCCATACTTTTCTCTTTACCTTCATTAGCCAGAACGATTACTTCATCGTTTATCTGAGGCTCCAGGCTATATGCTTTTATTACCGATACTCCAGAAAAGGATTCCTGGGCAAAGGTTGACAAAGTAGAAAGGTATTCCTGAACTTTAGTACTACGTTTATGAATAATTTTACTTATCTGATATATCAAAACAGAAAGTATGGGCAAGGGTAATAAGGAATAAAAGGCAATGGTGGGAGCTTTAATAAACATTAAAGGTATAAGACAAACGAATAAGGTAAGTGTTTGAATTCCATACATTATTGCGGGGCCGGTATAAAGTCTAACCTGTCCAACATCCTCACTTATCCTGTTCATTAGGTCACCAGTGCGGTTCTTTTTGTAAAAATTTAGACTTAAAAGTTGGTAATGATCGAAAACTTCGTTTTTTAAGTCGTATTCAATGTATCGTGATACATTTATAATGGTCTGTCGCATTAAGAAGGTGAAGAACCCCGAGAGTAAAGCCGCCCCAACAATGATAAGGATATATTCTAAAAGTAAATCTCTTGCCTGGGGCTCTGTAACTTGTGAAGCCACATAATTTTCAACAACTTCAATAGATTTTTTTACATAGGAAGGCATTACCAATTGAAATATCCTCGCAATAATGGTGATGATAATACCAATGAGTAATTTAAACCAATATTTTTTGAAGTATTTGTCTAAGTGCCTGAGTTCTTTCATTAAAATGGCTGGTAATGCAAATAGAGATTAATCAATGGACAAATATAGCTGATTGGTCCGAAAACAAATGTTATAAAACTTATAAGATAAACCGATAATTAGGTTTGGATTTAAAAT
>CAJQNH010000083.1 GCA_905479615.1 uncultured Eudoraea sp. | reverse complement strand
AGTATTATTTAAATTTTAGAAACAGAAGGTCATTTAGGCTGACATTAATAAACGAGTTTGTTGAACTACAAGAACCCTTTGATCCGACGGGTACAGGTAAACCGGAATTGCCAGCGGGTTCTAAACACCATTGGAATGCTTTGAGATTGAATTATAACTCAAAACCACAAAGTATGTTTACTTATAGCATCGGAACCAGAGTAGGGGGCTATTACCAAGATGGTTCATGGTCGAGTATCAATAATGAGTTGGGCTATAGGTTTCAACCCTATGTAAGCCTAAGCTCGGTAATTAGCTATAATAATATAAAGATGCCGGCTCCCTGGAATACAACTGAATTTTGGCTCATTGGTGCAAAAGCTGATATTACCTTTACCAATAAACTTTTTTTGCAACCCTGTTTCAGTATAATGAACAAACCAAAAATTTTAATTTAAACTCTCGTTTTCAATGGCGCTACCAGCCAGCCTCAGATCTATTTATCGTATATACCTATAATGATCAAATGCCACCTTTTGATGAAAGAACCCATTCTCTAACATTAAAATTAGTCTATTGGTTTAATAAATAAGAAGTGAGGTGCCAGGTCTATAGGGTTTTAAGCTAAAATACTCTCATGACCCGAATCCCTTACAAAAAGACAAGAGCTTTTTGTTTTATGTGACATTTCTTTTACAAATTCAAATTTGAGGTCTTCATCCATACCAAATATATTCAGATCAGCATTTGGTGCGTTATTGATAACTGTATAGAAATCCCCAAGATATACTTCGGTCATGGTTTGGGGTAAACGAGCCAGACTCGTTAAAGTTTTTAGGAATTCTTTCGCAGTCTCTTCTTCATCCGGGTTATTGACCACTGTGATGAGCCTGATACGTGCGCCCCAGTTCATTTTCAGTTTATAAGCAACTAGTATTGAAAGATCTAGATTTCCGATATCCCATCCTAAATTCCAGTTTCCTCGCCTGTCACTCACCCATACATTAATGGTATTACGCTGCCCCAATAAGGCTGTAGGGTGAGACAAATACAACAAAACACCAATTTCTAACCGAATACACTCTTTCATAACCGGCCTGAGTTCGGTTTCATAATTATCGTGGTCCTGCAAATTTAAAAAGACAATATTGGGTCTGAAAAAGGCTCCTTGAAGGGCCTGATTCCCATAATTAATACCCTTGGCAAATTCCTGGGTATGGATGACCGAAGAAGATGAAAATACTTCTTTTTGTCTAAATGCAGCAGAAATGGCTTCTAACTCAGAGGCCAAGGAGCTCGATGCTGAAAAAGGTTCTATTCCCAATAATTTGATAGAGCCTTTGGGTTTGGCAATATTTCTTAAAAACTCAAAGTTTCCTTTTAAACCACTGATATCTCTCACGGGAACCATCAAGTTGGCCTTCCATGCTCTTTGCTGCATATTTTTCATGCCCCATGTATGTTTGGCAGCCCATTCGGCAAAGGAAACAAATAAACCTGATCTAACATCCTCGAAGGGTGTTTCCAGGTTTTGTCTTTGGAGATACCAATACACCATCAAAACGATCATAATAGAGATCAAACTGATGGTAGGATTTATGATAAACATCGCAAATACAGACGAAAACAATCCGAACCAAGGAACCCACCTATGAATCTTAAATACCGGACGATAGCTGATCAAACCTAGGTTTTGCTCGATAATCACTACAATATTGATCATGGCATATGTGATGAGAAAAAACAGTGTAACCAATGGAGCCACAGCATTAATATTTCTTAACAACAAGGTTGAAAAAATGAGTATACCGGTAACGATCATGGCATTTCTGGGTTGACCATTTTTACTTTGACCCTTTAAAAAATTAGAATAGGGCAGTACCTGATGCTCGCCCATGGCAAAAAGAATTCTAGAGGAACCGACAATCGAAGCCAAAGCTGACGAAAAAGTTGCTCCCAGGATTCCGGCAATAACCAGCGGGCCAAAAAAGGCCTTATCAACCATGATATAATAATCATTTAGCAGTTCATTTTCAGTCGCACTTCTTGCAATCCAGAAGGCAAGCACCATATAAATCACAAAACTGACGCCAATGGCCCAAAGGGTTCCACTCGGAATACTCTTTTTTGGAAATTCTAATTCACCAGACATATTGGCCCCTGCCATGATTCCTGTGGCGGCCGGAAAGAATACGGCAAATACAATCCAGAAATTACTGCCACTAAAATCATTTTCTATGGATCCTTTGAATGATCCCCAACTTAATGCCTCACTTGTAGGAATGGTCATAGAACCATCATAAGCTGCAACCGTAATCGAGATCAAGGATAAGACAATGATAGCCATAATAATAAACTGCGTCTTAATAGCCAGATTTGCACTGATATAGGCTATGGTATAGAGAATTACAAATACACTAATATCGACCAAAAAGGCATTGTGTTCGGGAAAAATACCTAACCAGCCTTCTCTAAACCCAAAAATATACATGGTCACGGCCAGGCCTTGTGAAATGTATCGCGGAATCCCTAAACTACCACCAACTTCAAGACCTAAGGCTTGAGATACAATGGCATAGGCACCCCCGGCACCAATCCGTATGTTTGTGGTTATCGCCGACATCGAAAGTGCTGTACATAAAGTGATTAGAAAAGAAATAATAATGATTAACCAGGCTCCGAGCAGGCCGGCATTTCCCACAACCCAACCCAGTCGTAGATACATGATCACTCCCAGAATTGTGAGCAGCGTCGGAGTAAAAACACCTCCAAAGGTTCCGAATTTTTTAATGGTTTCAGGTTGGTTGTTCATAAATAGGACCCAATCGGTTTAGATGAGTAATTTACTAATTTAAATGAAAATATCATGGGATATGGTTGTAACAAAAACACTTATCTCACGTCATAGGATTATGAAAGCAGTTATTACAAAAAAATATGGTCCTCCTGAAGTGGCCACCATTAAGGAGATCGAGAAGCCTGTTCCAAAAGAAAATGAAATTCTTATAAAGGTTCTCGCATCTCCTGTAACCTCAGGAGATGCGAGAATCAGAGGGTTGAATGTCCCCTTTGGATTTAAATTTGTAACAAAACTTATGTTTGGGATGAAAGGGCCTAAAAACCCTGTTTTGGGTGTGGTTTTTTCTGGAATCGTCGAAGAGACGGGAGACAAGGTAACAGCGTTCAGTAAAGGCGATGCGGTTTTTGGATCTAAAGAAGGTTTTGGATGTCATGCTGAGTACCTCATCATAAAGGAGAGTGGGGCAGTAGTTCATAAGCCGGAAAAAGTCTCTTATGAAGAAGCAGCTTCTATTCCGTTTGGTGCGTTGACCTCGTTAAAATATCTTAGGGATTTTGGAAAAATTAAGAAAGGGCAAAAAATTCTGATCAATGGGGCATCCGGTGCCTTGGGAGTATATGGAGTTCAATTGGCAAAATATTTTGGAGCCGAAGTTACCGGTGTATGCAGTACTTCGAATGTTGAATTGGTCAGATCTCTAGGTGCTGATCATGTCATTGATTATAAGAAAGAGGATTTTACAGAAAATTCTGAAACCTATGATATTATATATGATACCGTAGGCAAACTTGATTTTTCAAAATGCAAGGACTCCTTGAATAAAACTGGAATATTCCTGTTGGCCGCAGCAGCTTTAAAAGAATATAGCCAGGTTATGTATACTTCGATTTCAGGATCTAAAAAAGTAGTTGCCGGGGTGGCAATTTTCAAAAAAGAAGATTTAAAAGTTGTCTCTGAACTCGTAGAACAGGAGCATATCAAACCCGTAATTGGAAGAAGATTTAAATTATCAGAGATTGTGGAGGCCTATACTTATGTTGACGGCGGCCATAAAGTTGCCAGTGCGGTGTTAAAACTGTAATTATCAATTCCACCAAACCACAAAAAACTTTGAAAGCTTACCATTGGGAAATTTTATCCAGCATAGAGGGGCTTTTTTATTTTCCATAAGGTATAGAGTACTCTGTTTAAAAGAATTAAGATCAGACCATTCCACCTCATTATTAGCTTCTATTAGCCAGTCAACTTTCTTGGGTATATAGAATTCGCATTTAATGAACTGTTCCAATTCTAACGGATTTACATAAAAACCCATGAGGCATTCTTGATTCAATGTATTAAAAGTAACCTTGGCCTTATAAGGAGTGAAAAGTTGAGCTTTAAATAGAACTCTTTGGTCTATGTGATTCGCATCGAGGGCTAAATTGTTTAAAACAGTTTCTGTATGTTTATTAAACAATAATGGTAATTGCTTCTCCTTTAATTTCGTTAGCTTTTTAACAAGCGTGTCTTTTCTATTGGGCCCGATCCAGCGATCAATCTCGTTGGTGCCGATAGCAGGGTCATATAAATAAAACTTAAAGACGATTTCCAGATGAACCGGATCGCCATCTTGTTTTAGCATACAATCAATTTCACCAACGGTAGTTTTTCCGTTTTGAATCTGGTTATTTTTCAATAGAATTTCTATACTCTTTAATTGCTCAAGTTCTTCAAACACAAATCGCTCAACCCTTTTTCCAAGAACTAAGTTGTCTGGGATGGCTCCCTTAAAACTGGATGTTTCTGAAGAAACGACATGGAGTTGTTCTATCCCAAAGAGGGCATGATTATTCCAGAGCAAGGGCGTATTAAGATATCCTTGATATTGCAGCGATATGCTTTTACTCGAATTCATTTAGGGCTAAGATATGACTCTTTGAACGACCAATTAAATCTTGTGTTTATTTTAACGCAAATTTTAATAAGCAACAAATTCATTTAAGTATATTTGCCGCCGTAATTAAAAATACACTTTAATATGAAAGCTTTATATGTCGCCTTTTTTCTTGTTTTGTTTGTTTCATGTAATGATGATGAAAATTGTTTGGATAAGGATTTTAGAGAAGAAAATAAAAATGAAATAATTGAATTTATAGACCTTAATGATCTGGATGCTCAGGAATCTGGTTCAGGCTTATTTTATGTCATTGACGAACCAGGAACAGGGGCGCAACCTACTGCAAATTCTAATGTGACGGTAGCTTATAAAGGAACTTATACGAACGGTTCGGTTTTTGACCAAAGTGATGAAAATGGGATTTCATTTGATTTGAATCGTGTAATTCCGGGTTGGACAGAAGGAATTCAATATTTTAAAGAAGGTGGTAATGGATTATTGTTGGTTCCTTCTCATTTGGCTTATGGAAGCTGTGACTATAATGGTATTCCTGGTGGATCTGTGCTG
>CAJQNH010000082.1 GCA_905479615.1 uncultured Eudoraea sp. | reverse complement strand
AGACCTAATTGTCCCTTAATATTTGCTACATCAGAGTCATGTACTAATGTTGCATGTGTTAACTTAAGCTTACGCTTTTTAGATTTCTTTGTCAAAATGTGACTCTTAAAAGCGTGCTTTCTTTTGATTTTACCAGTTCCTGTAAGCTTAAAACGCTTTTTGGCACTGGATTTTGTTTTCATCTTAGGCATTTTCTTCCTATTTGTTTATTAATCTCGCTTCTTTTCTTACTTATTTTTTAGTCTTAGGAGCTATGAACATTGTCATTCGCTTTCCTTCAAGTCTTGGCATCTGTTCCACCTTGCCAAATTCTTCCAATTCCTGAGCTAGTTTCAATAAGAGTATTTCTCCCTTATCCTTATAAACTATAGATCTTCCTTTAAAAAAGACATAGGCCTTTAATTTAGCTCCGTCCTTGAGAAACTTTTCGGCATGTTTCTTTTTAAATTCATAATCGTGATCATCAGTATTAGGCCCAAATCTAATTTCTTTTACAATTACTTTGGTAGCTTTCGCCTTCATCACCTTTTCTCGCTTTTTCTGCTCGTAAAGGAATTTCTTGTAATCTATAATCTTGCATACCGGAGGATCAGCTTTTGGTGAAATTTCCACCAAATCCAGACCTTGTTCTTCTGACAGGGCAATTGCTTTAGCAATGAGATATACCCCCACTTCCACATTATCACCTACCAAGCGAACACTTGGTGACGTAATTTTTTCATTAATATTATGAGGATTCTTGTTTTCCCTCCGAGGTTGGGGCCTAAATCTTCTTCGTATTGCTATGACTGATAAATTTAATTAAACGTTATTTTTTTAAAATGACTTTAAGGTACTACTTATTTCCTTTTCGACCAAGTTTGCAAATTCATTTAGACTAAGCATTCCCAAGTCTTCACCCCCGTGCTTACGGACCGAAACTGTATTTTGTGCCTCTTCATTTTCACCTACAATAAGCATAAATGGTATTTTATTCATTTCTGCCTCACGTATTTTCTTCCCAACGGTCTCGTTCCTAACATCAACGAGCGCGCGAATTTCGTCATTTTCCAATGAATTTAAAACTTTTTCGGCATATTTTTCATGTTTCTCGCTTACCGGCAGAATAATAGCCTGATCTGGCGTAAGCCATAATGGAAAATTTCCTCCGGTATGTTCGAGTAGCAGGGCTACAAATCGTTCCATGCTACCAAAAGGTGCCCTGTGGATCATAACAGGTCTGTGTGCTTCATTATCACTGCCTTTATAAGTAAGTTCAAAGCGCTCTGGAAGGTTGTAATCCACTTGAATTGTACCCAATTGCCAGTTTCTGCCAAGGGCATCTTTGACCATGAAATCCAATTTGGGACCGTAAAACGCAGCATCACCTTTTTCAATAACAAAATCCAAGTTTTTTTCTTCAGCGGCGTTAATAATTGCATTTTCGGCTTTATCCCAGTTTTCGATAGAACCAATATATTTTTCGGGTTTGTCCGGATCTCTTAGGGATACCTGAGCGGTAAAATTTTCAAAGCCTAATGTACCTAAAACATAAAGTGAAAGGTCAATCACATCAATAAATTCCTGATGTAACTGATCCGGTGTGCAAAATATATGTGCATCATCTTGCGTAAAACCCCTTACACGTGTAAGTCCGTGAAGTTCGCCACTTTGTTCGTAGCGATAAACTGTGCCAAATTCAGCAAAACGTTTTGGAAGTTCTCTATAGCTCAAAGGTTTAGAATTATAAATTTCGCAGTGATGGGGACAATTCATTGGTTTTAATAAAAATTCCTCATCTTCCTTAGGGGTATGTATAGGTTGAAAACTATCTTCTCCATATTTGTCATAATGTCCCGAAGTAACATACAACTCTTTTTGCCCAATATGTGGCGTAATTACCATTTCGTAACCAGCTTTTTTTTGAGCTTTCTTTAGGAAATTTTCAAGACGCTCCCTCAGCGCAGCGCCCTTTGGAAGCCATAGTGGCAAACCTTGCCCCACTTTTTTAGAAAAAGTAAATAATTCTAATTCTTTACCTAGCTTCCTATGATCTCTTTTCTTGGCTTCTTCAAGTAATTCCAGATATTCTGTAAGTTCTTTTTGCTTTGGAAAGGAAATGCCGTAAACACGTGTGAGTTGCGTTTTATTCTCATCGCCCCGCCAATATGCTCCTGCAACATTCATTATTTTAATCGCCTTTACGATACCCGTATTTGGGATGTGACCGCCCCTGCATAAATCGGTAAAGGTATCGTGATCACAAAATGTAATGCTGCCATCCTCAAGATTTTCAATTAGCTCTACCTTGTATTCATTGCTCTGGTCCTTATAAAATTGTAACGCATCCTTCTTGGAAACAGAACGTATTTTAAAGTCATGTTTTCCACGTGCAATTTCCAAAGCCTTTTTTTCTATGGCAGGAAAATCTTTTTCAGAAATGGATTGCTCCCCAAAATCTACATCGTAGTAAAACCCATTTTCAATAGCCGGACCAATAGTTAGTTTTATTCCGGGGTATAACTCCTCCAGGGCCTGGGCTATTATATGTGAGGAAGAGTGCCAAAATGCTTTTTTACCTTCGGTAGTACTCCAGGTATAAAGGATAAGTTTCCCATCTTCATTCAATGCCGAAACCGTTTCCACGACGGTATCATTATATTTTGCGGATATGACATTCCTGGCTAAACCTTCACTAATGCTTTTAGCAACATCTAGAGGAGTTATGCCTTTTTCATACTCTTTAACTGACCCGTCTGGGAGTGTTATTTTAATCATATGCTGGTATGAGGATTTAAGTGGCAAAGATAGCATCTTAGGAATATGAAGACAAAATATCCCTAAATCATTTTCATTGGACTTAGAACCACAAAGCTTTTAATGATAAATTATTTATTGCTGGTAAAAATACCTTCCATTAGTACCTTAATACTATAAAAACCCATAGCTATGGCGCCAATGGCTACAATGAAACCAACTACGAGTACAGGTAGGTAAAATGAATGTTCGGTATTTTTGAATGCCTGATACAGTATAATAGGTGCAGTAAACATAAGTACCAGTGTGTAGGCCAGATATTTTATTCCTCTAATAATTAGTTCTTTATTCGTTTTCAAAACCGTTCCTTAATTTGTTCCAGTTTGCCAAAAATAGGAATATTACCCTATATTTAGTTCCTTAAATTGTGTAATTATATGGAAATAAAATTACTTGAACAGGCTAAAAAAGTACTTGAAAAGAACTGGCAGGATGGATTTACCATCCCGTGTGAAGGACTATATCCTTTTCAATGGAATTGGGATTCGGGGTTCATTGCTTTGGGTTGGGCACACATAGATATGGAAAAAGCGAAGTCTGAATTGAGATATCTGCTCTCCGGTCAGTGGTCCAATGGTTTTCTTCCCCATATTATTTTTCACAATGAGTCCGAAACTTATTTTCCCGGGCCGGAGGTACACGCCGCAGATCTCAGTCCTTATTCCTCTGAAATAAAAACATCGGGAATAACACAGCCCCCTGTACTGGGATTCGTACTCGAAGAATTATTTATTACTTCTGGAAATACCGAATTAGATTTTATTTCGGAGCTCTACGATAAGGTATTGTTGTGCCACGACTATTTTTATAAATATAGAGATCCTGAGGATGAAGGCCTGGTTTATATATGCCATAATTGGGAAGCAGGTACAGACAATACCCCTGTTTGGGATGATATTTGGAAAAATCTGGATTCGCCGGAGTATCAGCTCGAGCGAAGGGATACTGAACATGTTGATGCTTCTACCAGGCCCAGTAATCGGGAATACCAGCATTACATTCATTTAATTGAGTTATTTAAAGAGTGGAAGTATAATGATGCACTAATAGCGGAAAAATGCCCTTTCTTAATTCAGGACCCTTTATTTAATGCCATGCTCATAAGATCTAATGAGAGTATGATACGGTTGGGAACCCTTCTGAAAAAGGAAGATGCCGTAAGGCAATTGAAAAACTGGAATGAAAAGGCTAAAAAAAACTATCAAACTAAATTATATGACCCGGAACTGAAAACATATATCTATTTTGATTTGCGTGCCGACAAGCCTATGAAATATGTTTCATCATCATCATTTTCTCCCTTATTTGCAGGTATTCCAAGTAAGGAAGTAGCAACTGAAATGGCGAATCGATATTTTAGAGAGGGTAGTTTTTCAGGTAAAAACAATTTCTTTTTGCTTTGTGCTTCTTTTGACCCGGAGAGTGAGCATTTTGATCCTAAACGGTATTGGAGAGGCCCTGTCTGGATTAATCTAAATTGGATACTTTATCGTGGTTTTAAGCGCTATGGAATGGAAGATCTAGCCGATCAAATTAAATCCGATACCCTGTTTTTATTGAAAAAGCATGGATTTTATGAATATTTCGATCCCAGACGGGATATTCACCAACAATCAGATGCCGGGTATGGGGGTAATAATTTCTCATGGTCAGCTGCGCTCTACATAGACCTTCTTAAAAATAAGCATTAATGAATGGATTAGATTACGCAATTGTAGCTATATACCTCCTGGGATTTTTGGGTATGGGCTATTTTTTTAAAAACAACAAAGACTCGAAAGACTATTTTTTAGGGGGTAGAAGCATGGGCTGGTTCCCACTTAGTCTTTCTACAATGGCCACACAGTTATCTGCAATTAGTTTTGTTTCTGCTCCTGCATTTGTTGGTCTAAAACTTAATGGTGGGTTAAAGTGGTTAACCTTTGAGTTTGCAGTACCACTTGCCATGTTGTTTATAATGCTTTTCATTATACCTCCATTATTTAGATCGGGTGTCGTAAGTATATATGAATTTGTTGAACGCAGATTTGACAGTTCTACACGACTTATTTTGAGTATTGTTTTTCAAATCAGCAGGGCTCTGGGAACAGGGGTAATGGTCTATACCATTGCCATAATTCTGCAAGCTGTTTTAGATATCGATTTCGTATATACTATTTTGATAATCAGCGTAATAACTATAATATATTCATGGCAGGGAGGTATGAAGGCAGTGGTATGGGGAGATGCCATTCAAATGATCATCCTGTTTGCAGGTTTGCTAACGTGTCTTTTTTACGGCTGGCAGTTGTGGCAAGATCATGGGGGTTTAGTTGCCGGATTTCCTAAAGAAAGATTGCAGGTAATTAACTTTAACTGGGGGCTTAGTGCTGATGAGGAATATGGATTCTGGCCCATGTTAATCGGAGGATTTTTTCTATATGTATCCTATTACGGTTGCGATCAAACCCAGGCCCAAAGAATGCTCTCTGCAAAAGATGAACTTACAATACGAAAACTATTGTTGGCAAATGGTTTATTGAGATTCCCTGTTGTACTCCTGTATTGTATGATGGGATTATTTATTGGCGGGCTAGTTATGCTTGCCCCGGATTTCCTGACAGACATTGGGGCCATGACTCAAAAATACTTTCCGGAGGAATATGCCCTTAATGGTATAAAACCAGATCTGATGATTCCAATTTTCATCATTAAATACCTCCCACATGGGTTTATTGGACTATTAATGGTAGGTATACTCTCTGCAGCAATGTCTTCATTAAGTTCAACAGTAAATTCCTTATCTGCGGTTAGTGTGGAAGATTTTTTTAACCGGGGAAAGAAGAAATTGAGCCAGAAAAAATATATGATGATATCTAAAGGAGCTGTAATTTTTTGGGGTATTGTATGTATGGCATGTTCCTTTCTTTTCGGAGGTAGTAAAAGTGCGGTCATAGAAATAATAAATGCTATAGGTTCTGTTTTTTATGGCCCTGTATTAGCAACTTTCCTTTTAGCAATATTCTCAAAAAGGGTGAATCATATTGGAATGAATACGGGTATTTTAATTGCTGTAGCTATTAACCTTGTATTTAGTAAGACCATGCAAAACATTTTTAATGTTGATCTTGGGATCCATATATTTTGGATCTGGTTAAACTTCACAGGGGTTGTACTTGCCGTTGTCATAGCTTATTTGGTGAGCTACTTCACGGGAAATCGCAAGGATATAGATACCCTGGAAGTTTCACTGCTACCTAAAAAAGCCGATTTTTTAAAAAAGGAAGTATTTATTTTGATCGGCTTCTTCTTTGTAATTTTGATTTTTAGTTATTTTCTCCCAAGTATTTTATCCTAAATGACTGTACTACTGATACCAGATAAGTTTAAAGGTTCTTTAACTGCGATAGAAGTTATTGCAGCGCTTACCAAAGGGATAAAAAGAGCTGATAATAAGATTGATATACTTCAGGTAATAGCTTCTGATGGGGGTGATGGTTTTCTCGATGCTATCCGACATACCATGGATGTGGAGGAAATAAGTTGTAGTACAGTAGATCCTTTAGGCAGGAAAATTAGAGCTGACTATGTATTCAATAAATACAAGGACGAAGCATTTCTTGAACTTGCAAAGGCAAGTGGTATGGAATTGCTAAAGGAGGGAGAAAGAAACCCGATGATCACCAGTACTCTGGGAACTGGTTTGCAAATACGTGATGCTATAGAACGGGGTGCTAAAAAGATCTATATTGGCCTGGGAGGCAGTGCTACCAATGATGGAGGAACAGGTATAGCACAGGCATTGGGTTACAAATTTTTGGATGTAGCCCAAAATATCCTGGTGCCTTCTGGTGAAAGTTTGCAAAAGATTCATACCATAGATGCTTCTGGCGTTCATAAAGATCTAAAACATGTTGCAATTTTCGCAGTGAATGATGTTGACAATACTTTATATGGTTCTAAAGGTGCCGCTTTCGTATATGCAAAACAGAAAGGAGCAAGTTCTAAGGATATTGAGCTACTAAATGATGGTTTGAAATGTTTAGATAGGGTAGTGGTGCAGCAAATTGGAAAAAATAATGCCCAAGTTCCCGGCTCCGGAGCTGCGGGAGGTGCGGCGTATGGAATAAAGACCTTTCTTGGAGGAACGTTTGTTAGTGGGATTAATTTTATGCTGCAGCATGCAGATATGGACAGCGTATTAAAGACCGAGAAAATTGATTTAATCATTACAGGTGAAGGAAAAATAGACGCGCAGACGTTTAGTGGTAAGTTAATTCATGGTGTTCTGGAACTTGGCAATACGCACTCCATTCCAGTCTTGGCCATATGTGGTACCCTGGAGTTGGATAAGGGAATATGTCTTGAAAACGGTCTCCATGAAGTATTGGAAATAAGAGATCCATCAAAACCACTGACCTATAACATGCAAAATGCCGGGACCTTGATTGAAAAAAGCATCTTTCAATTTATGAGTTCTCCCTGATATTTTCACTTCTAATAAATGGGCTCAACATTGGTTACCGGAATTTCATCCTCAAAATTGTTAGTCAATGTGACTTTAACTTCTACAGGAACAAATTCTTCGTCGATGTCCACTATAAAAAGGGCATCAATATTAATTTTAGGTACATCCGGAGGAAGTTCAACATCAATGACATCCTCGCAGCTTGTATGTATCCCAATGATTAAAAATACACCTATTAATTTTCTCAAATTTCAAGCCTAATTTTATTGTATTATAAGTGTTTGTTTATACTCCTGGACTATAGCAAAATACCCCAATGGAAATACATCGGGCTGCGCAACATTGTCCAATAAATCAATATTATCAATATCTGTTATATCAAACACATTGCCGCGAACAGTAGCCACCGGGGTGGAAAAAATCCCGGCATCATTAGTGGTTTGCTCAATGAGGAGATCCATATAGTTAAAAAAAGTCTGATCCACCCCCATTAATCTAATCTCTATTTCCGTATCAGGTTCAAATATTTGGTCATAGAAGTACGAAAAACTAAATTGCTGTCCTTTGTAAAATTTATCTTCTGTGACCAGAAATTCGCTCAAACTAAGGTCGAAAAGATAAAAACTATCCCTGTCAGGATCGTCAGTAAATGTTATTATTACTTCTGTTTCATCATCATTGAAAAGTGTTCCATCTCCCTGAATTACAGAATCTATTGGAACCGCAGGCACATATTTTGTGTTGGCAAGATAACGCCGCCCCTCGTGATTAATCAATAAGTTAAACACCCAATTCCTATCTAATATATTGGTTGGGATTCTTTGATCTGTATCAAAATTGGGGTCCGGAGTATAAATACCGGATCCTGGTACTAACTCAGCTAGATTTGAAAAGCGGGTATCAATTACCCTATTACCTTCATATTCTTCGTATTGGATCACTACGCTTTCTGCCGAGGTTGGCGTATTATTATTAAAAAAATCGCTGCTTAAAGATAATTTAACCTCCACCGGAATAAATTGTTTATCTATATCAACCCGTATCAGGGCATCTACTACCAGTCTTGGTTCTTCAGTGGGAACTTCCACGTCTATGACATCTTCGCAGGCAACGTTTAGTACTAAAACCACTAAGAGGTAGATATATTTTTTCATAGTAGATATTAAAATTTAAAATTATAGGTTACTGAGGGTACAATTCCAAAAATTGAAGTACGCACAGCTTCATTAACACCAGTATCCTGATTTTCCCTGAAATTAATAGATGCCGCATTCATACGATTATAGACGTTATAAATGCTAAACACCCACTCAGACTTCCAGTTTCTCCCTTCATTTTTCTTTGGAGTCAGCGTAGCAGAAATATCAAGTCTGTGGTAGTCCGGCAAGCGTTCCTGATTTCGCAATCCGTAATAGGGAACAACAATGCCCTGAAACTCGAACTGTCCCACCGGGTAATTGGTAGGCTGTCCGGTTTGAATAATAAAATTGCTATTGAACGTCCATTTCTTATTTAGGGTGTAACTTCCAAACACCGAAAAGTCATGTGTTTTATCATAAGGAGTGCTATACCATTGTCCGAGATTAATGCCTGTCTCCAAATTAGATCTGCTATTGTCTTCAACAGGAGCTCTTCCCGGAGTCCTTTGTTCTGAGCGCGATAAAGTATAAGCAAGCCACCCTTGAAACTTCCCCTGGTTTTTTCTGAATAGTAATTCAAGACCATATGCCCTGGCTGTGCCGTTTAAAATTACTTGCTCAATAGCATTATTGGCAATTAAGTTCGCACCGTCTATATAATCTATTCTGTTTTGGATGTCTTTATAGAAGACTTCAGTCTCAAAGGAATAATCCCCGTTTTTTATGTTTCTGAAATATCCAAGTGCATACTGATCCAGTAGCTGTGGTTTAACAAAAGGACCACTGGGTGTCCAGACGTCCAGTGGAGTAGGTGAGCTGGTATTAGATAATAGATGAAGGTATTGAGCTAATCTTGTATAACTGGCTTTAAACGAATTATCCTGATTTAAGGTATATGCCAATGAAATACGCGGTTCCAAATTTGCGAATGTAGCTAAAGTTTCATCTGTTGGATTTATGGTTCCAATTGGTTCTGCTTCCCTATAGACAAGTAGAAAGGGGTCAAAAATTACCGGATTATTATTTTCATAAACGTTTAATTCATCTTGTCCCAATCGCATAAAATAACTAAACCTTAAGCCATATTGTAATCTTAGATTTTCTGTCACATTATGTTCTACA
>CAJQNH010000081.1 GCA_905479615.1 uncultured Eudoraea sp. | reverse complement strand
AATAACTGAGCGTTTTTCTGGAATAATCAGCGAAATAGGGGAGGAAGTTGGTCGTGAAGGATTAATTAAAACCCCTGAACGAGCGGCCAAAGCAATGTTGTTTTTAACACAGGGATATAAACAAGATGCCGCGGCAATCCTTAAGAGTGCAATGTTTAATGAATCTTATAACGAAATGGTAATTGTTAAGGATATTGAATTGTATTCTCTTTGTGAACATCATATATTACCATTTTTTGGGAAAGCTCATATTGCTTATATCCCAAACGGACAGATCGTAGGTTTGAGTAAATTACCGAGAATAGTAGATGTTTTTGCACGTAGGTTACAGGTACAGGAACGCTTAACCGAGCAGATTTTAGATTGTATAAATGACACTTTAAAGCCTCAGGGAGTCGCAGTTGTTATTGAGGCTGCACATATGTGTATGATGATGCGGGGTGTTCAAAAGCAGAATTCCGTTACTACAACATCAGGATTTAGAGGTGCTTTCGAAAAAGAAGAAACCCGTAATGAATTTTTAAAATTAATCAGTTCAAATCTGTCTTAATTTTGACATATACACAGTTAAATTTATTAAATAGAAATTTAATTTCTAAATGATCAAAAAGAAAAAATATCGACTCCTTTTATGGGGATTACTTTTTGATGGCATTGGGATGCTTTCCTTTATGATACCGGGTATTGGTGAATTTACAGATCTGATATGGGCGCCTATGGCAGGTTGGTTGATGACAAGAATGTACAAAGGCAAGCCCGGGAAAATTGCCGGATTGATCGCTTTTATCGAAGAAATTGTACCTGGACTAGATGTGATTCCGTCTTTTACCCTAATGTGGCTTTATACTTATGTTTTTAAGGCAGATAAGACTATAATTATTGAAGAAAGCTAAACCTTCTATATTTCAATTTCCTGCAACAGCCCTTTTAATTCATATTATAATCTAAACCCATATTTCCTATAAAGGAATACTTAATCCTATATTAATGTTTCGTCCAATATTTGAAATACCGTCTATCTTAAGCCTGGATAAATGAGAAACATAATCTTTGTTCAGAATATTTGAGGCAGTTACCGCCAATTCAACATCTTGTTTGAAGAGTTTTAGATTTGCTCCAAAACCAGCATTTAAAAGATTATAACCCTCAGTGGAAGTTTCAAAGGCCGCTATTTTATTTTGATCAAATATGGTATTCAAAGTGATAAAGGCATAACTACGTTTTATCGTTTTTTGAGAATTATTAAATTCCAATCGAATGGTATTACTGAGTTTATTTGCGGGTATTAATGGCAGGTAGTCATCATTGTCTAACTGTCCTATAACAGATTCATAGCTGCTTTGCACATGTAACCAATCTAACGGATGTGGATGAAAGTGAAAACCAATTTCTCCACCAAATAAATTGGCATCCTGCTGGATGTAATTGTAAACCGGGTTATTATCTACAAATTCTCCATTGGGCTCAATAAAAATGTAATCATTAATCTTATTGTAAAAACCATTTGCAAAGAATTCAAAATGTTCACTGCCGTATTCCAGAGCGATATCTGTTTGCAGATTTTTTTCATTCTTAAGGTTGGGATTTCCTATTTCAAATCGGTTAGTACCTTCATGAACCCCATTTGAAGTTAGTTCGGCCAAATTAGGGGCTCTGAAGCCACTTGCAAGATTGATCCGACCTATAAAATTCTTAAAAAAATCAATTCTATATCCCAGTGCTGCATTAAAGCTATTGAAATTCCTATCCAATTGTGCTATATATCCTTCTTCACCCACAATGCCCGTTTCCTCTCCCTTAATAGCCCGATTATCAAATCGGATGCCTAGCTGGACATCGCTTTTCTCAAAGTGAATATGTGAAGTTGCCAAAAGGCCAATATCATTGGTAATTGCATCTGGAATTAACACCTCTTCCCCAAAGTTTTTATTCTCCTGGCTCATTCCCTGGATACCTGCAATGGTTTGCAAGCGGCCAATTCTTGGCAAATTATATTGGACATTATAGCTAAATGTATAGAGTTTCATGTCCAGGGCCGGTTTTATATCAGCCAGGTTACCCTCCGGTATTTCAAGATCTTCCTCCTCCTCAAACTCTTTTCGGCTATTAAAAATATAGCCTAGAGTTATCCTCAGGCTTGAATTATTAAAAAACAAATCATTTTTTGAACTTAGTATATGGTTGTTTATTTCCTGATAGGGGAAAATGGGGGTTCTGTCTAAATTCTGAATTCCAATTTCTTCAGGAATACCGAGATCTGAGCTATTTAAATTATAGCGCAGCTCCGTTTTAAATTTTCCGAATTGATATCCAAGAGCTGTTTTAAGATCAAATTCATTAAAACGGGAGTTAGTAACTCTTAAATCACTTCCCGCTTTATAATCAGCATGAGATGTATAAGCACCGCGTATCAGAAATTTGAATTTTTCACCAGACGTTTTGAAGCCTGCATTGGCATCGACACCTTGCGTATTCGTAAAATAGTTTAAATTTATGTCACCCTCGACTGAATTTACATTAGCAAATTGTTCCGGATTTAAATAAAGTACCCCTCCTAAGGCATCGGAGCCGTAAAGAAGAGATGCAGGACCTTTAATGACTTCCACACTTTCCACACCTGCTGCATTTATACCTAGCCCGTGTTCATCCCCAAATTGTTGGTTCTCCAGGCGTATGCTTTGAGAATATACCAAAACCCTGTTGGAGCTTAAACCTCTGATTACAGGTTTTCCGATCCCTACACCTGTAGAAACACTTTCCACACCCGGAATGTTTGTGATCCCATCAGAAAGGGTTATGGCACCCATTTTTCTCAATGATTCAACGGTGGCCTGTTCTACCTTCATTACATTTTCACGTTGTAATTTGTGGAATGGCGTAGATAAAATTACTTCTTCCATTTCTATGGCGCTTGGTGAGAGGACAATATCCATAGTAATTGTTCCTTCAGTAAGTGTTATGGTTGAAGAATATGTTTGGTATCCCATAAAAGAAGCTACGATTTTGTAGGTCCCTAGCGGAAGATTATTCAAAACAAACTCTCCATTGCTTCCTGTTGCCCTTCCTTTTTCTAATTGGGGCAGATACACAGAAACCTGTTCTAAAGGGCTATTTGAATCTTCCGCTGTAATACTGCCCCTAAGTGTGCATTGAGCTTTACTATTAAAATAAAATAATAGAATAAGTATTGAAAATAAATATTTCATAACCTGTTTTTAAATTAAAAAAAAAATCTACAAATTGAGTTACGAAAAAAAAGGAGGGGCTCTTAGAGAAAAAAGTCGCGTATCGGATTCGGGAATAAATATATAAGTAAGTGAGAAGTCATTTCTTATAAAAACAGCAGCTTCTAATTGTGTATTATAAAGGGATATGTAGTAATAATGAGAAAAATTGAATTTATCAAAATCACAATCCAATTCTTTGGCATGAATATGGTTTTCTAGGGTATTGTCACAGTTAGTGACTAAATGATTAGACGCGTGTAACAGTTGAATAACCATAGGAAGCACCAAAAAGACAATTAGCACTAATGAAATTATGGAAAATGATATTTTTTGTTGTTGATTTACCACTATACAAAGTAATGAAATAAAGCGATTGAGATAAGTTAAGAAAAGATTAATTTACTTAAAAAGAAAACCTAATCCGATTCTATTCAACATTTTTTTTTCAAAGCTCCAGAAAAATTTGAACTGTCCAAAAAGCCATCCAAAAACCACTAAAAGTATCTGGTAGATTGGGAAAATTACCATTATTCTCAAAGTCCAGTATACCGAGGCACTCCACCATGCATCAGGAAAATTACCTCTTTCTAAACCAACCCAGCCAAGAAATGGTTTTGCAATAAATACCGCAGCAGAACCTGTGATAGAAAATACAATCAAAATTATGATAAGTTGAAAACTGGATTCTATTCCCCAGCGTTTTTTGAGTTTATTCATATTAAATAAGATCGGGGCAAATATATTCAATTAATTCGTGGCGCAAAGGGTCCCAGGCGTTGATTGTATTTGCGTTGAAAATAAATAAAATAATTATAAAGTTCATAGTTCACATCATACCCATAATCCACATTGGGGTCATAGTTGATCTGCAACACATATAAATTGGGATCATACTTATAAGGGTCTAAAACACGCTGATTCCAGTTAATAACATAAATTCGATTTCTATTTTCCATAAATGACTGGGTATAATATCCCTTTGGCCGGGCCATACTTTGGAGCCAGGTGGCAAAACCCACTTCCATAATTATAATTTCATATTCCAGGCTATCATTCCTAATGGCAACGGTGTCTATGGTATTTTGATTAAATACATTTTCTTCCTCTTTAGAAATATTAATTGCCTTTTTAGACCCCGTGCACTGCATGATTAATATTGTCAGTAGCAACACCGAAAATAATCTAATTAAAACTTCAGGTTTCATGGAAATGTATTTGAAACAATAAAGTACAAAAAAACCATTTGTTAAAACAAATGGTTTTGTTAATTAATAATCTAAAAAATGAAATTTACTTACCAAAAAGACCACCTAATAGGCCTCCTATCCCGCCTTTCTTCTTAGAGCTATCCATAACCATCCCTGCAACATCGTCAATAATACTGCCATCTCCATCTGCATCCAATAGTGTGGTAAGAAGACTTTGGTTTTGTTCCGGCTGGCCACCCAGCATACTTCCTAACAGATTATTCATTCCACTGGCATCACTAACCTTATTTTCAACTTTTTGTTTTGCTAAAATACCCATAACAAGGGGAGCAGCGATTTTTAAAATATTAGCTACAGATCCTGCATCTATTCCGGATCGTTGGCTTAAAACATTTTCTACATTAGCCTTCTTACTACCAAAAACATGCCCTAAAATGCCAGCTCCATCATCCATAACGGTTTGATCCACACCACCTCCAAAAAGGCCTCCCAGATCATCAAGGATACTTCCATCATGTTTAGAAGATAAAGCACTCATCAACCCCTGTGCGCCATCGGGAGTGGCCACATTTTTTTTCATTGCTCCCAATAGTAAAGGCATAGCCATACTCAATACGTCGGCCGTCTTATTTTCAGCCTGTCCGGTTTGGCCTGCGACACCGCTTATTACCTGTTTGCCCATGGGGCTGTTTAATAAATCTAATAATCCTTCCATTACCTTAGTGTTTTGTTAAAAACCATTGTAATGTACGAAAAGTAATCATTCGACATAAATAATTAGCAAAAATCACACATGTCAATCATCCAATTTTAATTTAGTGATATGTCCCTCTTTTTAAAATCCGCTAGTAATGAATTAAAGGACTTTGTCAAGAAATTTTTGGAGAAGTACCGTAACATTAATACGATAAAAATCATTTTAAACTCCATTCGCGGATTTTATTTTTATTATATAAAAAATCTCTTAAAATAAAATTACTCTTTTTAGTTATCTTTGCACAATGAATTTTTTAGAACTGCCACCTCAACCACATCCAATAGTTTCATATTTACGCGTAGGAAGACTTTTGCATTGGTCTTTGATATTGTTTCTATTGGAATCATGGTTTTACTGGGTGCAATTTGAGGCTTCTTTGGAACAATTTTCTCTCTTTTGGGTGCCTTTTTGGTTGGGTTGTTTTCTTTTTTCTTTTGTACATATTTTTCTGGTTATTATGGACGGCTGGTCAAGGTTTCAAAATTATAAAAGGGCTAAAGACCTTTTTTTTATTCACGGTTTTAATTCCAGGATTGCTGATATGTACAGGGGCTCTAAATGTCAGCGCAATGCAGTAATTGTTGCTGCAGAAGAACTGGGTTATAAAGATGAAACAACTTCTTATTTTCGCTCTAAAGGAGTAAAATGGTTTCATTATATCCCATATTTTATGACTCAGGACCACCTATTTTTATTTCGAAACTACTTTTGGGAAAGAACATT
>CAJQNH010000080.1 GCA_905479615.1 uncultured Eudoraea sp. | reverse complement strand
CAAATATTCATTTCCCTGCATAACTTCTGTATTCAGAAAATGGGAGAATTCGTTAACATAAATTTGTGGCGTAAATACTTGTGGCAAATGTTCCATCGTAACCATTTGACTAATTTCACGATACATAAAACACAATATGGCATCCAATAAATGTGTATTCAGTTTATCATCTATTAAAGAACAGTTCAGTTCTATTTCAAAAGCATGTTCCAACTCCCTTGTTTCAAGTTGAATAATAGGGAAAGTATGTCTAAAATATTCCTTAATTAAAAAAACGGACTGCTTTAAATTGGAAACCTCCAAGGACAATTGATAAATTAATCCCAACGTTTTTAAATTTAAATAAGAGCCAAAGTGAAGTCCGAAATATTCGTCTTTTGTAGTTGCACACAAGGCACTAAAAGTATTTTCAAATTCAAGAGGATTAATAATATTATCCATTGAGCAGACTTCCAAATCACCATTGACTAAAAATTTTCTTAATGATTTTTCATCTATTCCGTGATAGGAACCATAGTCGTATAAATTGGCAATATATGGGGCAGCTATATTTTTCATTCTGCAAATGTATAAATATGGCGTAAAATATCAATAGAGTAAACTTCATTGTCTGCATTTTTGTATCAAATAATAACAACTTAAAACATACAAAAATGAATAAACTACAAAAAGCGCTTAGCTTCAACACCCTATTTTCGGCAATTTCGGGGATATGTTTGATTAGTTTTCACAATGCAATAGCAACCATATTTGGAACCAGTAATAGCACTGTATTCTGGGTAGTTGGAGCCGGATTGGTTTTGTTTGCATGCACAATTTTCTTTGAAATAAAAAAGCAAAGACCATTGGCAGTAGTATGGATAGTGATTCAAGATTTTCTATGGGTAGGTGGCAGTTTGTTCATATTACTTACACAGCCGTTTAATATTTCAGGTACAGGAACTAATGTAATTGCAGTAATAGCGTTAATTGTTTTTTCTATGGGAATAAATCAAACTTGGGCATTAGCACAAACTGAAACCAATGATAAAAAAGGAAGAAAGAAATTATCCTTTAAGCGCACAATAAATGCAAAAAAATCAGATGTGTGGAAAGTAATATCTGATGTAGCTAACTATCATCAAGTAGCACCAAATATTGATGAAGTTACCATTGTTTCAGGAAAAGATGAAGCACTAGTAAGAAGATGCTCTCACGGTAAGGATAGTTGGACAGAGACCTGCTCCATTTGGAAAGAAGAAAAAACCTATTCTTTTGTTGTTAATACTTCTGCACCCGATTATCCATATCCATTTTCATTTTTACAAGGAACATGGAATATTATTGAAATAGACGCAAACCACTCACAAATTGAAATGATTTTCAAGTTTAAATACAAAATGAAAATAATAAATTTGATGCATCCATTAATGAAAATACGATTTACAAGAATTTCAAGTGAATTATTAGATAATTGGCAGAATATACTTGAAAAATAATGTAAAAATAACCAAGTTAAAAAGGAGTAATAAAAAAATGAAAACGCAACAATGTACATAAATCATAACAGCCGTCAGAATGCTACGATTGATATACTGAACCTTATGATATTTCTTTAGAATTTATATTTCATGAACTTCGTTCAATTTAATTGGTTGTGGCTTGCTGTGTTCAATTTGCCCCACTCGTCTTTGTCCAAAAATTTGACCGATACATAGAATTAATGAAATTACGATATATACTTTTTTGATTTTTTGTTTTTATTTGATAAATTTCGGGAGAGAACTTCTGTTGTTAGCTGATGCAAATGTAGAAGACAAAAGGAACAATTTGAGTTAACAAAAGGTTACCAAGTGTTAATCAATTTTAATGATGCTAATTGTGGACGAGTCTCAACAGTATTCAAACCTATTTGGAGTGATCATTCGAATTAATCTCTTCAATATTTTCAATAGGATTCTTGTCTAATACGAAAATCTGCCACTTTATTCATTTATGTTCATAAAAACGCATCTAACGTTTAGCATATGGTCAGTTTTAATGGCTCATACCTATTATTAGGCATGTGTCTTACAGAGCTATTTCCAATCACTGCGCTTTTCCCAGATCTTATCGGCAGCCCTTAAGGCCAGTGCCATAATAGTTGAAGTAGGATTAACACCAGCGCCTGTGGTAAATGAACTTCCATCCACTACAAATAAATTTGAAACACTATGTACTTTATTGTCTTTATCAACAACAGAATTTTTTTCATTTGTGCCCATCCTGGCAGTTCCCATTAAATGAGCCAGATTCGTTGGTGGAGGAACAATAACATCTTTAGCTCCGGCTACCATTAAAACTTCTGTTGACTTTTCAACGGCATGATCTAACATTTTTTTTGAATTTTCGGATAGAGAATAGGTTACTTTCGCAGCCGCAATGCCATCAGAGTCTAATTCTTCATCATCCAATGTTACCGTATTAGTTTCTTCTGGTAAATCATCTGCAACCACGGTTAAACCAACCTGATGAGGAAAGATTTTACCAAATTCCGCATGATGTGTACTTCCCCAAGGAATGTCTTGAGCCTGGAATAATGGGCCAAATGTGCGCTCTCCTAAAAGCATATATCCTCTTTTAAAACCACGATTGTCGTCCGTTTCATAAAATTCTTGACTAAATAGAGGACTTCCCATAGGTCCGAAATGACTGTCCATAGATTCTTCGAATATGCCATTGATAAAATGTGTTGGATGGGTCATGAAATTTTTACCCACAAGCCCACTGCTATTACCCAATCCATCGGGAAATAAATTAGATTTAGAATTCAGTAATAATCTCGGTGTTCCTATACCATTACAACATACCACAACCACTTTGGCTTTTATCTCCTGGATATTTCCATTTTTATCATAATAGATAGCTCCTTTTGCTCTTCCTTTCTTAGAAATTGTGACTTCTTTAACCCTGGACCATGTTCTGATTTCTGCTCCTTTTTCCATGGCTAAAGGCCAATATGTACGATCGGTTGAAGCTTTCGCTCCCATCGGACAACCAAAGATACACTTACCATGCAGCATACAAGGAGATCTCCCATTATAAGGTTCGGAAATAATCCCATGATCATTAACCCACCAGTGCCAACCTAATTTTTCAAAGCCTTTTACTAATGTATGCCCCATTTTCCCTAATGGTAACGGAGGTGTTTGACGTTTTGAGCGAGGAGGATTAGCAGGATCTCCAGCTAAACCAGAAACACCTAACATTTTATCATTGAGGTCATAATATGGTTCTAAATCCCAATAACTAATGGGCCAGTCGTCTGCAACACCATCTAAAGTTTTTACCTTAAAATCGGACGGATGAAAGCGAGGAAAAATACCTTGCCAATGTATTGTTGATCCCCCGACAGCATTGAACATCATCACAAATGGTGGATTTTTACCATGTGTTGTTACCGGGTAATCTTCTTTTCGATTTCTAAAGTTGGGACTTAAATTAAAATCGCCTTCTCGCGTTAGCTGCGTTTCATAATCACTTTTTAATGAAGGAAATGTTGAAGGATCAATCCATCCTCCTTGTTCTAAACACACTACTTTTGCTCCTTTTTCTGTCAAACTCCAAGAGAGCGCAGCACCTGCAGCACCAGCACCAATTACTAAAACATCTATATCTTCATTTCTCATAGCCTCTAGATTTTAGTATACATTGGTGGTGTATTTTTTACGCGATCTAAAAGTTTCTCATCAAAAGATTCCATTTTTGGCCCTGAAGACCCTGTTGGATATGGCTCATATTTAATCAATTCATATACCTCCCCACTAGTATAATAACTTTCATAGGTAAAGTCTTTAAGGACTTTAAATAATTGCGGCTCGGTTTGTTCAACAGTGGTCAAAATAGTAATGCGTTTTTCCCTATTTAATTTCGAAAAACTAGAATTTGACTGTTGTATACTTCGCACCTCAATTTTATCAACTAGGCTTATAAACAAGGGAGATAAAGCCGGCAATTCTCCCAGTATTCTTAAGACATAGCTTACACTTCCTATTTTGGAAGCCGAAGGCATTTTCCCATTTTCAGGAATAATTTCGTCCATAGCAAATCCCAAAATCATTTGTTGTGAGCTGCTCAAGGAGGAATCGCCTTCAGGGTTTTTAGTGTCAACACATGCCAATGGAAGTGTTAACACACCTGAAACCAAGAGTGTTTGTGCAGAAATCACTGCTTTTGTAAATCTTCTTCTTGACCATTTACTATTATTCATAAAGTATTTCTTATATGGTCCAAACTGTTCGTATATGATTTATGTGGAATCATCGAAGTGAATGATTCCACACAAATCAATGTTTGTTAAAATATGGGTTTTCATTTGAAATTCATGCAACCACATGAATTATACATTGTTAATTTTTGGTTTTTATTCTAACAACCCTCCCTATTAATTTTTCGTAATAGGCTTAGCATCGAAAGGATCGACCATTGCAACAAATAAAACACAAGGACCATTATCTAGGCATTTCGCCTTGTGTGGTTTACCTGCAGGACCATAAGCATAGGTACCTGCTTTTAAAATTACTGGATCTTCACCCTCGTACTGTACTTGCAAATCTCCCGAAATTAAAATCATTCTTTCTGGCGAATTATGCGTATGGTTTACTACTTCTGTATTAGGTTCTATTTTAAAAAAGAAATCCAAATTGGGTTTGGATAAATCCCCATGCAGTATGGTAAAGGAACAACCTGGAAAAAATTCTGGAGCAGGCAACCATTCAAGGTTTTTATTATTCATGGTTGTTGCATAAGATGTTTCGGTAATAGAATTGTCATTACTCTGTGCTATCGCTGTTGTGGCCAGAACAACAAAAAGCATAGCAAACATAATTTTTAATATTTTCATAATTAATTGATTTTTAGATTTTGTAAGTTAAAAAAAAATCTTGAAAAATATACCAACGTTTTGACTAAACTACCTTTTCCAGGCCGATCGACATGAGGGAATGCATTTTTTGTTTTGTTATGCAATTTTTTTATTCATTTCTCAATTGAAACAAAATATCCATGATTTCTATATTTGGAGCCTCCGAAATTTCATATGCTTCAGGTATGCTTTTTGCTAAATCAGATTCACGATAGGATTGTAGCGACTCCGGAGTATCCCAAACATAAATTCCTCCATATTGTCCTGGCTGGCCAGTTTTTACATAATACTTCTGGACTAGTCCAGGGATCGCCCTAAACTGGGGCTCTCTTTCTTTTGCCTTGTTTAAGAGTTCTTCTTCAGGAAGATTGGATTTCAATTTGATAATTTGTAAGATCATAAGCCTTCATTAATTGATGCAGATTTTGCTCGAATAATTTATAACTTTATTTTATATCTTCCTAATGGTCAGAATAAAGAACGTTTTCTTTACCCTGTGGCAGGCAGGATTACCTTTAAAATATTGTTGGCCCCTGCTATTTTTTCTCTAGTGCTTCAATTCTATTTTTGTAAGATTCATCACCACTAATTTCAAAAGCTTTAGTTACAAATTTAATAGCGTTATCATAATCATCATTTCTTTCATAGAAATCTGCCATAGAATCATAAGTATTTGGACTTTGGGGATAATATTCAATGGCAAACTCAAAATACATCTTCGCCTTCTGTGGTTGACCCATATCCATATTCATATAGCCAGACATAATTAATAGTTCTTCAGGGTACGCTGGTTCAGAGTACCCAAAATGGTCTTTGAGTTTTTGCTCTCTATATTTTATAATCTCATAAAGCTCTTCTTTTGAAGTTTCAAATGAATTTATTTTTTCCGTGTTTTCCATTTGATACCATTCAAAAACAGTCATCAATCCATCCATAATAGAAGGAAATGAAATTGTTCCATGCAAGTCATTAGGATAAAATTTCCAATCAAAAACTAACCCATGTACCTCTTTTTGCTTAGCGATATCAGAAAAAGCAATATTAGACCTTGCAAATAAGGTAAAGTCCGATTTATCCTGCATCACATTATCTATAGTTACTTCTGAATTCTGCATATGTAATTGCCCACCTAAAGACATAAACAAGGATTTTCCCTTATAACTGTTGTTTGAGAGTTTGTTTTGTGCTTCTCCTATCAATTTCTGGTCATCCCAACTGAGACTTGGATCTATGGCTAAATAATTTGAAAATAATTCAGGATGATTGATTAAGGTGTAAATGGTGAACAAACCTCCATATGAATGCCCAATTAAAGTTCTAAAATTAGTTACAGGATATTTGTTTTCAATAAATGGGATAAGTTCAGTCTCTATGAATTTGCTAAATTTAGCTGCCTCTCCGTTTTCTTGCTCAAAAGGCATTCCGTACATCTCTGTTACTTTTGAAGTTGTCAAGTCACGCATTCTGTTGCTATCGTTTGAAATACCAACAATAACCATTTCCGGCATAAAGCCACCACTGTAAAAACTGAGAACATTATTGACGGTAGGCAGGAAAACTTCTCCATCTAAAATATATACTACTGGGTATTTTTGGTTTTTACTAGCATCGTAATCAGTAGGCAGTTGCACATAAATTTTCCTGTTTTCTTCGAGGTTTTGGGAATATATGCTATCCAATTCACCAACGTTTTGTAAAAACTGAATATTTTGATTGATTTGACAGTTCGCAAATTGTTGAAAGACAAAACTTAAACCAATTACTAATATTATTTGTATTCTATTCATTATTAATTTGTGTTTAATTGAGGTTATAGGTATTTGATATTTACTTTTAAAATGCTTTATACATGTTTTTTTATTAATTAGTTTTTCTTATTTATAAAGCAATGAAATATTGATAAATGTAAAAACAGAAAGTAAATCAGCGCAAAGATATGTTTATAAACGTAAAAAAACTATCAACTTTATTTCAATAAAAAGAACAGTACCAACATTTCGTTTGATAGTATTTAAAATGTCAATTTCTCCTATTTCTGCTGAAATACCCCGCTTGTTGGTTTAGCCTTTGTTGTGGGCAGTTTTATTTTTTTTCGATTATACTAATAGCAAATCCACCACCCGATGCTAATTTTATATCTAATTTAGTGTCTTTTGTAATGTCAAGATTTTCAATCTCATAAATTTGGGGATTATCATTCCAATGTGAATCGAGACCATCTTTATAGATTGATGCATTGTACGTTTTACCCTCTTCAAGAAAATCAAAAGATAAAGAGGCAGTTCTTTCATTTTCATCCGTAATACCGCCAACAAACCAGTTATTTGACCCTTTTTCTTGCCTGGCAATCGTAACATAATCGCCAACTTCTGCATCTAAAACTTTTGTTTGTTGCCAGTCTACAGCGACATCGGCAATAAATTGAAATGCGGGATGTATTTTTCCGTTTAACATATAATGCTCCGGTAAATCACATGCCATTTGAATAGGACTATAGATCACAACATACAAGGCCAGTTGATGCGCCAATGTAGTATTGACCTGATTGTCTTTTTTGTACTCATCAAATTTAATATTGAAAGCACCTGGTGTAAAATCAATTGGGCCTGCCAACATTCTTGTAAAAGCAACTGTTGGAAGATGATTTGGTGGGTTACCGCCATCGGTGGCCCAAGCATTAAATTCTTGCCCTCTTAAGCCCTCTCGCGAAATCGCGTTTGGATACGTCCTCCTTTTACCCGTTCCCTTAATGGGTTCATGTGCATTGACCGCTATTTTCTTTTTTGCCGTTTCTTCCAGTACCTTATGATAGTGATTTACCATCCACTGTCCATGATGATATTCGCCTTTTGGAATAATTTCTCCAACATAGCCGGTTTTAACGGAATTTATCTCATTGGCTTTCATAAAGTCATACGCCACATCCATTTGTTTTTCATAAGTGAGTGGTGCGGCAGACGTTTCATGATGCATAATAACCTCTACACCTTTTTCTTTTGCATAAGCCATAACTTCATCAAAATTATAATCATCATAAGGCGTCATAAAGTCAAATAGACCTTCCCTATCATCTGCTGAAGCAAGCCATTTATCCCAACCAGTGTTCCAACCTTCTACTAATAAGCCTTTAATGCCATTTTGAGACGCAAAATCAATATATTTTTTAGCATTTTCCGTTGTTGCCCCATGTCGTGAACCTCCACTTTCACCTGTGGTCCAGGTATTCATATCCTGGCTTCCTTCCATATCCCAGGTCGATTTACCAATATGCATTTCCCACCAGATACCAACATATTTCATCGGGGTGAAGTAGCTCACATCTCCGATCTCGTTGGGATCGTTAAGATTTAATATCATTTTCGATTCAATTAAATCTCCAGCTTTTTCAGCTATTTGTATGGTTCGCCATGGTGTATTGAACGGCAGCTCAACTTTTGCTTTTCCATTTAATCTTTTTGAACCTACCAACTCACTAAGCATTCTGAGGCTTTTGTTGTCGACCTTTAAAGTCATTGCTGCATAATTGGTCAAATCAGCTTCATGAAAACTCAAGTACAGCCCATCATCTGTTTTCATTGTAACAGGCGTGTTTACGGCATTTTCAGGAATATAGGTTGCGGCTAAATTGGGATGGTCCCGTTTAGAAAGTGCATCAATTTCAGAGAATTTAGTTTCGCTATAGAGGTGCTCATAAATATCCCAATCACCGGGAATCCACCAAACTTTATGATCGCCTGTTAAATTAAATTCTGTATTTTCATCAGTAATTAATATCTCATCTAAATTATCCTGCTTAGGGAATTCAAATCTAAAACCAACACCGTCATCGAAAACTTTAAAGTGGATATTCAACTTTCTTTTAGTTTCAGATTGCTCTTCAAGCTTAATTAGGAGTTCATTATAATTATTTCGTACATCTAGCTGTTCGCCCCAGGGCATTTGCCATGTTTCATCAGCATTGCCTGTTGTTGAACTTACAATTTTGAAATTACTTTTTAACGACGGTAAATCTTTAATATCAAAACTTAGGTAGGAGGTGTCAATAATTTTTTTGTTATTATGGGTAATAAGGTAGGTAGGTTGTCCTTCCTTAGACAAACTAAAAACAATTTGATTGGATTCATTTGGTGAAGTCACAGACAAAGACATTTGCTCTTTCTCACAGGAGATTAAAGTAAGCAAAAACAGTATGGATAGAAATAGATAATATTTATTCATTATTCAAGATTTTAATATTTTGTTTATAATACAAGAGGTCTCATCTTTCGTTGGTACATAAATTAAAAGTAGCAAACTTTGGGTTATGCACCAAAACCCTCTTTAATTATAGCCATAATTGTTCCTGATTTATTCTATCTATAAGTTACTCACAATTATCCCAAATCCATGAGGGCCTCGAATCATAATCCCGTTTTCATTCCAAAAATAGTTTCCATAATTTATTTTTTTCATACAATTTGTTCAACAATTTGATGGTATTCATCCTTCTATTTAGGATATAAAACAAAATATTTTACAAATTAAATGTTAGAATATTTTCTATTTAATCTAGAGGTGATTTATTATAGATTACAGGCATTTTCCCTTTCCATTTACTCCATAAATCATTATCAATTATTAGATTAGCCATGAAATTACCAACATTTATTCTACTGGTTTTACCTGCATCAAAAATTGCACTTCTTATCGGGGAAGCGTGAATTTCGTAATCGGTTACTTTTTCTTCGTTAATTAAATTATCAGGTCTAACTGCAGCCCACTCTATCAATTCGTTGTCTTGACCAATTTGGGTTCGTAAAAAATCTGCAGCTTTTTCATTATCTACATGTGGTGGCAATAGCAAACGAATAAGTCCAATAACGCATTTTTGTCCAAATGAAATAGGTTCATTTAAGTCACGATTTTGATTACCTGTGGTATTCATTAAGATATACTTAACTCGGTGCTTTGGATTATTAGCTTTTATGGCATCAGTTAGTCGTCGTGTCGCATCTGTTACAAGTTTTCTAGGCTGTCCATAGACACCTTTCCAACTCATGTTGTGTCCTAAACATGATGCGATTGAATGACAATCATGTATAAGTTCCGTCATTTCCTTATCGTTCAATTCTAAAAGACTTGCGGAGACAATTTTCAATGATTCATTCTTTTTCCAAGAATCTGGCAATTTTTTGGGCGATCTTACAACTACTTTAACCTCATGCCCTTGATTTAGAAGCTGTTCAACTAAATGACTTCCTGTTACTCCACTTGCCCCTACTACTAAAACTACCATATGTTTTTTTAATTTTTAAAATAAATTGATGATTGTATGACGATAGATATATCATAATGTTACCGCAGACATCATTATTTTCTTTGACGAGAATAGCGGTCTTTTTCCTTGTCCTTCCGACACGAGGGTATGACTTATACACCTTGTTATGAGCTCCTATTACGTATCAGTATTTTTACAATACGGTTTATTACGATTTCCGCTAAATTCCAGTCATAACCATCAAAGTTAGTTGTATTATTAAATTGAATAACAACTGTGTCAATGTCTTTGTGGTATTCTGCGAAACTCTGATAACCAACAATCAATCCTGTATGTTCATATACGTAAATGGAGGAATAGATATCCTGTTCACCTTCATTAAATACCGAACCATCATTTAAAGCTCGCAAGAATATACCTACATCCTCTGCTGTGGCTATCATTAAGCCTGAAAATTCAGTCTTTAGATCATCTTCAACTCCAACATAATATCCGCTCATCACATCGTTTATATCCACTTCATGTAGGGAACCGAAGGTGTTTTTGAGCTTGAGCGGTATCAAAATTTCCTCCTTTATATATTGTTGATGGCTATAACCTACCACACTATCAATGAGGTCAGAAATCAACATATAATTCGTATTTGAATAGCCATAATCTTTATCTGGTTCAAAGTCAGCTGGTAAATCAAGTGCGTATTCAAGAGTTTCTTGTTTATTTTTTGGCGGTTTTGCCCAATATTCAGGATGGTCTACAAAATTGGGAATACCACTCCTATGTTGCAGCATCAATTTCAAGGTTATTTTGTCTGAATTTTCAATTCTACCCACAAGTTCAGGAAAGTAATCAGCGAGTGTTTTATCCAAAGACAAACGTCCGTCTTTGACTAATTTTGCAGTAGCAACGGCCACATATAACTTTGTGATACTGGCGATCTTAAATAAGGCTTGCGGGTAGGCAGGTATTTTATTTTTTCGGTCGTGCCAGCCTGCGGCATAAAACTCCGGAGGCTTCTCAGCTTGGTCCACATAAACAATCATTCCATCAAATCCATGGTCAATTGCTTCATTTAATTGTTCTTGAACCGTATTAGGTAGTGGTAAAATCCAAGCCTTTACCAAAATCCATGGTACGAACCACAAGGAAGCTATGCTTGCAATAATAAATACTATTCTGAGAATTCGTTTTATTGGTTTTTTGTTCATATTCTTTTGTTTATCTATTTTTATTGACGATTACTTTAATAGGATTGTTTTTTAATATTTATAAATTTTATCAACTACTAATTTTCTTGCAGCCTCACCATCAATTAATTTGTACGAAATTTGTCTAATTCCTCCGGTTGGTGTTGCATTAGAATCTCCTTCTTTATAAATTGGGAAGCGTCGAGCCAAAGTATTCTCTACAACCGAAAACTCATCATGTCCCCTATAACCTCGGTTGATTTTGTCGTTTTCCGCTATTGGTTGAAAATAAACCTGACTCATTGATTTTTTATTGTTCACCGAAAATGCATAAACATTTCCATAACTTTCGCTACCATTTGACTGTGTATAAACAAAAAGTTCTGGTGAGCCATCCGAATTAAGGTCTTCCACTTCTGCATTGATTACTTGTTCTCCCTCCAGATCAAATGATTCGAGGTAATCTTGCTCACTTAGCCCAAATGTAAAAATGGTCAGCTTATTCTGCCCTTTATTCTCTATTGAAGATATATTGAAGCCAATACCTTGCAGGTTCAATACTTTAAAGTATGAGGTCAAGTCTATTTGTTTGGCGTCTAAATTTCCCTTGATTTTTTTGTATGTGCCCGCTATTGTAGCTCCTCCATTACAATAGAAGTTCAACAAACTGGAATCTTCTTGATTTTCCGTTGAAATAGTTAGGTTGTATTCAGAAAAGTCAAAAATTATTTTCTTTCCTTCGTAAAGTGCCACATAGGAGTTTTTATCTTTTTTAAAGGCTTTGGTATCAAAAGTGCAGGTTGGCCTCTTTTTATCAGCTCGTGAACGTACAGAAACAGAAATTGATTTGTCACCATTTTGCTTAACGGATACAGCAACCCAATCGAATCCCTCTCCTCTTTTATTATAGCTATCATCTACATAATTTCCATAAATTGTTGAAATCATTTCAGCAGTTTGTTCCTCTGTGTTGTTATTTCTAATTTGATTTTCTTTAGCATTTTTTGTGTTTTGTTCGCAAGCCACTATAGTAAAACTTAATAATACGATAAAAACTGATTTATTCATATTTCATTATTTTTTTGCTTCATTCAAATTACAGTCATAGATTAATCTATGAGTATTAGTGCCCCACAGGGCGCTATTGCTTGAAGGATTTGTTAGGCACCGCTTTGGTTATCTTTTTAATTGCGTATGTTACTTTTTCGTTAGAGGTTGCAATATTCATTCTCATAAATAATGCGCCTTCACGTCCGAACCAATGACCTGCGTTTAGTCCAATTCCAGAGTTTTCTGTTAAATGATTGAACATTTCTTTCGTGTCTTTATAAACTTTTCTGAAATCTAACCAGACTTGATAAGTCCCTTCGGGTTTGATAAGTTCAATTTTAGAACTCTCTAATTCACTTTCTATACTCTTTATATTTTTCTCAACTGTATTTACCACTTCTTTCAACCAACTTTGTCCTTTGTTGTAAGCAGATTCCAAAGCAACTCTTGTTAAGGCATTTGTTCTCCCTAAATTATATTTTTTGAATGTAGTTGAAATAGTCTTTCTAATATCTTCATTTGGAATAATTGCCATGGAGTCTGCAATTCCACATAGGTTAAAAGTCTTTGCTTCAGATGTACAAACAACAATTTTTTCGTAATCATTAATGAACTGTAAGACAGAAGTAAATTGGTTATCGAAAAGGATGATATCTTTATGTATTTCGTCCGATATAAGAAGTAAGTCGTTTTCTTTACAAATTCTAATAACTTGTTTTAATTCTTCTTTAGTCCAAACTCTACCAACTGGATTGTGAGGATTACAAATAATCAGAATTTTGTTGTTTTCTGATTTTGCCTTTAGTTCTAAATCATTAAAGTCAATTTGATATTGTTTTTTAGTTAATTTTAAAGGGTTTTTAATTATTCTACGATTTGTGTTTCGTATCACGTCTCGAAATTCCATAAACACAGGAGGCTGTATTATTATTCCGTCACTTTCTGAGGTGAATTTTTCAATTAAAATAGAGATTGTTGTGGTAATCGTTGGGCTATATATAATGTGTTCTTTGATTACGTCAACTTGATAGTTTTGTTGATACCATTTCTTTTGAGCTAGAAAAAAAGAATCCGGTTTATATTCATAACCAAATCCGGAATTCGAGATTCGCCTAATTAAAGCATCTTGAATAGGCATTGCTATTTGAAATTCCATATCCGCAACCCACATTGGAATAATGTCAGTTTTTCGAAATAGAGATTCCAAAGTATTGGGTCTGGATTTGGTTAAGGGTAAGTGATTTAATTTTTGATCAAGATTCATTGGTAGATTAGGTTGTGACTAACGGTTTTTTATATGACGCGTTGCGTTGGCAAGAACTAAGTTAGTAAAAGGAAACCGAACCTTAGGAAAATCCGTAGGATTTTCAGAGAAACACCAGCTCAAACAATTAATTATTCACGTTGTTGTGCCTGTCTTTGGTAGGCAGGCTTTCGTCATATTTATTCTTAACTTAATTCCCGATAAGTGACACCGGTTTCAGAAAGTCTTCTGGTAAGAGTTCTATTACTCATAGCAAGGAGATCACTAATATCTTAAACTCCTGCTATACCCGTTGGAAGACCATCTTTGATCAGAGATTCTACATCTCGAACAAATTTCTTTCCAGGTATATTAATTCCTTTTGTTCTTTCATTTACTTGTTGCAGCAAGTAGTTATTGATACTGGCATCTGCTTTGGCAGTTCTTAAGTTTAAGTCTGACGTTTTATAGCTTATAGAATAATGAGGTTGGTTAAACAGTATAGCACATTTAAAAGCAGTATTAAAGCTAGTTAAGTCTTTAGGAGGGCTGTGTTTAAAACTAACTTGGATAGGTGAGATATCTTTTTCAGACATGGCCTGCAGTACTACGACTGTAGCAGATAAGCTCGCCTCAGTTGATCATTCCATACCTCTTCTATGTGCTTCTCTATTGAGTATCACCTGAGAAACATTTCCTTCTTCCTTGATTTGCCATACAAAGGTGTTTGAGAGTAGTTTAAAATAACGTTCACTACGTTCAAAGATTTCTCCAACTCTCGAACAGTGCGCCAGGAAAGTCCTAAAACTCCATAATCCTCAATAATCATTTCCTGACCAACACGGACTCCAAATCCAGGACCAAGTTGATCGTCTAGCATTTCATGTAATTCCAGAAATTCTTCGGCGGCAATTACCTTTAAATCTTCGGATTCATCTATTGAAGTAGGTAAATCCATAAAATCATTTCTAGACATACCTTCTGCTATGGCACAATTAATCAACTTTAGATAAAGATTTATAGAAAAGTATTTCATTTTTATTTACAAAACTAATATATAATGGTCTTTCACTTACTTCAAATTATTGCCAACAGTTTGAATAAACGCCCTCTTTAATGGCATCTATTTTTTGTTGTGTGTTGTATTATTTGATATGAGTGCCTTTGTAATCTGAAATAATATTCAATCATTTTCTTTGTATGTGTAATATTTGAAAATGAAAATTCCAAACAGTAAAACAAATATTAAATCTATAACGGCAGCAGACATTGCTATTTGACTCACTTCCTCATTTGAGTACTTAATTAATACATTGGTGGCAAATAATAGTTTACCCAATAAACCCATAATTACAATACCAATGTGTTTAACTGGATTTAGGGCTACTATAAAAAAGCCAATTCCAAAAACTAAAACAGTAATCCATAAACTTCTAAAAAAATATATGGCATTCCGATCTTCAACTAATTGACCTGTGAAATCAAAAAGCCCTTGTTCTGGATTAAATATACCTGGCAAAACTCCTCCAGCTGTATAAAGTCCAGCAATGAAAAATGTAATTTTCCAGAATTTTGAATTTAAAGTATTTCTTAATGTCATTTTTTATAGAATTTTAAACGGTTGATTAATATATAATTTAACATGATTTCTTTTTAAAACATACAACGGTTAGTATATGACTCTTTTTAATGCGAAACATACATGGTTACCACACGATTTTATTTTATTTTCTTCATCACCATAAAATATTCCGGCAACTTAGATATTCTCTCAGATTTAATCACTTCAAAATTTCCATTTTCGATTAGAGTTTCCAACTCTACCTTTTTGTAAGATCTCATTTTTGGAACTATCCTATTTTGGAAAGAAAGGACACTAAATATCTAATAAGACTTCTTTTTTCTTTCATGCAGGCTGTTGAGGAAATGAAAATCCCGTTTGGTTTCAATAAGCTATTTATCCTTTCAACAAGACTTGGCATATCTTCAATATAATGCAAAACATTAAAAGCCAAAATCACATCAAATGTTTCATCACTGAAACGTTCATCAAAAATAGATGTCTGTATATAATTTATATTGCTTATTAAGTTCTCTTCAGCTTGTCTTTTAGCAAATTCTAACATGCCTGAGGAGATATCAATTGCTTCAATAGTTTTGGCTGCTTTGGCAAGTTTGTTTGTTATTGCTCCATAACCACACCCAAAGTCTAATATATAATCATCTTTTTCTAAAAATTCTTTGCTTGATTCAATAATTTTAGTAGCTGTTTGATTAGGTTCTGGTTTCGATTTACTTGATACTCTATCGAAGAATTTTTCTGATTTATTCATTTCGTGTTTTGTGCCCTTCGTTTTTTATGTGGTAACCTTTTTGTATATGAAAAGTAAGGGGTTTAGCATTAACTTTTCGGAATAATACTGACTTTAATTTATAATTTTCATATCGATATAGCATTTAAACCGCCATTTTTTATATCCTCTGTCATGTGCTCGTTATTCTTTAATTCGATTATAATTTTTAAGTGTTTCGATAAGTAAATCGTGTGGTAAAGCGTAAGCCTTATTCCCGTTAATTCCTTCCATAGTTTCAGCTGCTACCATAGCATTAATAATGGCTTCTTCAACCACTTGAACAGTTGCTTCAAAAACTGGCATTAGTTGGTCATTCGACATTGATTTTACTGTTGTAGTTTCATCACGATTAAACGCCTGTTCATTAGCCGTTGAAAATGCCAAAAATATATCGCCAGAGCCATTACTTCCTCGACCCCCAACGATACCAACACCTAAAGGAATTCTTTGAGCAATTCTTTTTAATTGATGTGGTAATATAGGGACATCCGTCGCTACTATTACTATAATTGAGCCATCTCCTTCTTGTCGTCTTGATTTTGGGGGTGCTTGGTATTCGTAATTTAAGGTATCTTTCAATTCAATTCCGATTGGAACACCTGCGATTGATAAATTTCTCTTAGCTCCAAAATTAGATTGTACAATTGCTCCAACAGTATATGTTGAATCTTTAATTTTAAAAATTCTTGAAGACGTTCCTGTACCTCCTTTAAAGCCCAGACACATCATACCAGTTCCTCCACCAACATTTCCTTCTGCTATTTTTCCACCTGAAGAATTCTCAATAGCTTCTAAAACGTGCTTTTCTTTTACGTGGAATCCATAAATATCATTAAGAAATCCATCATATGTTTCCGCGACTACGGGATAGGTATACCACCAATCTTCTCCATTATACCAATCTGTATCAACATACCATTTCAGTACAGCTTGTCTTACTTCACCAACACTATTGGTGTTGGTTATCATAATTGGTGTTTCTAAAAAACCTGATTCTGTAACCCAAGTTGTACCAGTCATTTCTCCATTTCCATTTAAACTGTACCAATTAGCGTAAACTGGACTAAATTTTTTAGATTTTCCTCTTGGAAATATCGCAGTAACTCCAGTTCTTACAGGTCCTTTGCCTACAATGTTTTCTCCTTCTCCCGAAATAATAGTGCTGTATCCTACTTCAACACCTTTAACATCCGTAATAGCATTAAATTTACCAGTTTTACCAACAAATGGAACTCCTAGATCTCTTGCTCTTGGTTTTTGCGCATAAGATTGTGCACAAATGAGAGATAATAAAAAAACTATAAATATTCTTTTCATATTGGTTGGTTTTAATATGGTACAACGTTCCGTGTATGGTATCGTAGCATCCCGAAGGGTGCTATGCACTATACACATTGTTGTATGCCGTTTTAATTTTTTGAGAAGACTACTTTTCCTTTAAAAATTGTTTCTTGTACCTCGGTATTATGAATTTCTGTGGATTCAATTTCAAATAAATTATGATTTAGAATAATAAAATCAGCTGATTTCCCTTCTTCAATAGAGCCTGACACATCATCCATTTGTAATACCCAAGCTGCATTTAGTGTATGAGCAACAATAGTTTCTTCTAAAGTTAATGCATGTTGTGGTCCCATTTTTTCAACTTCAGGTTTTCCGGGAAACCCTCTTGTGATAGTTGCTTCCATACCAAACCATGGCCATAACACTGCTGCTGGTGCATCGCTATGGTTAAATAAACGCATTCCAGCATCTTGCCGTGCGCGATTGTCATACATTCGATCCCAAGTTTCTGGTTTCAATACAGGTTTTATTCCTTCAACATTATAGGCAACAGGTGCATTCAATGGTGGCCATATAGAACTTGCGATGTCTAAATCGACAAATCGATTGAAGTCAGCAGAATGAATTAAGCTTGCGTGATCAATATGGTGGCGTAATCTGTTATTCCCATTAGCCTTAATTGTAGCCTCATAACCATCTAATGTGGCCCTTACAGTTCCATCTCCTATGGCATGAACTTTTACCTGAAATCCTTCTGAATCAAGTTTCGCTATATAATCAGCAAATGGCTCTGCCTCTATAAAAGGTTTTGCAGAATTGTTGGGATCTGCAAAGCCATCAACCAAGGCCTCACTTATTGATTCTATTGAACCTCCCATGCCAATTTTAACCGCTTTATGACCTGGTAAATCGTAACTATCCCACCATCTATT
>CAJQNH010000079.1 GCA_905479615.1 uncultured Eudoraea sp. | reverse complement strand
AAGCTTAATTTCCATACCATCAGTTGCTGCTTCGGCGACATCCTTAAGGAGGTCCCCAAAAGCTCCCATATTACTTAGTTGTTTTGCCTCACTGGAATTATCTATGCTCCAGATAACATCTCCTGTCTTGGAGTTAATTTTCACATTTTTGAGTAATGTTATACCTAATAATTCATCTTTATTTAACTCAACTAAATTCATCAATTTACCAAAACTGCCTTCTTTACTCCAGAGTACTTTACCGGAAGCAATATCAATAGAAAGTGCCATATCTTCACCAGATACAGATTTCCCTGCGACAACTATACTATTAGATTGGTATAGCACTAAGTGCTGTTTCACATTTTTAATCCCATGCTCAAATGAGTTAAATACCTTAGTGCCGTCAAAAAGGTTGAGTATAAAAAATCCTTTATCAGTTTCAATTTTCGCAAAAGGTGAATTGTCCAGTTCCGAGAATGAGTTTTCACTCAATCGGCCGAAAGTTATGTCGCTCCATATTACCTCACCACTAGTATTATCAATGCCGAACAAGCCAGAATTAGTTTGCACTACATAGTTGCCTAATGCACTTACAGTCTGCCAATTTACTTCGTTATTAAACGTAGAGGTCCATGTTTCTTCTGCTTGAGCGAATATTGTAAGGTTAAATAAAATTAATGCGGAGAAAATAAGTTTTTTAAGCATTTTAGTAGGCGTTAGGTTAAAAATTTGGGTTGATTTAACTCGTGGAATAAAACGCTACGATCTCCAGTATATTGTAAACCAAAGGATGGAATTTAAAATTTAAAAATGGGGAAGTAAAATGGCTTGCACTCTATCTTCCCCTGGTTATCTTAAATCTTTTGTAATCTATCAAAGAATAGAATATTCGGAATTTCTAACTAAATTTCTATTCTTTGGGTTTTATATTCTGGTTTACCCTAAATAAATTATTTGGATCATATGTCTTTTTGATTTCGGTCAAACGATCGTAGTTGTGCTTATAACTAGCCTGAACTCGTTCCTGTCCCTCTTCCATCATAAAGTTGGAATATGCCCCACCGGCAGAATACGGATGTAGAGCTTCCCAGTAATCCTTACACCATTTGGTAATCTTTGGAGCATCTTCCGGTTCCGGTGAAACTCCAACAATGACACCGGCGTATTTGGCATCTCTATAGGCCCATGGAGTTTCCTCTTTTCCTACCCTACTGGCTGCACCACTAAGAGGGTATAGATGCATCTGAGATAATGGGGTTGGAATACTAGACCCAAATTTTAGATGAGCGGCTCTTGCCTCTTCTCTAATATCATTAAAGAAATCTGCTCTCCAATACCACTGTAAATCTGCCGGAAATAATCCATCAAAAAGAGTTTGAATAGAAGGATAAGGCATCTCCCCTACATGCTCAAAAATGGGGTTTTTGTCTCGTACCTCTTGAAATAAACTGTCAAAAGCGGATGGGTCTCCCGTATAACACCATACAATTCCGCAAAACATTTTATTGTGTAATTCATCCGGAAAAGGTGGTCCCGGGATAATCATGGTAGCAATAAAACCATTCAAGTCATCCGGTGCATTTAAAACAAAGTCATGGTACCATGACATAATTTCTTCTGTTTTTTCTATAGGCCACAAGGTGGGACCACCAATAACGGTAGTCACAGGATGTGCCTGGAATTTAAAAGATGTTATCACACCAAAATTTCCACCACCACCACGTATGGCCCAGAAAAGATCTTCATTTTGATTCTTGTTTACGGTTACAAAGGAACCATCTGCCAAAACCATATCAGCTTCTAAAAGATTATCAATGGTAAGACCATATTTTCTGGAAAGATGACCTACACCTCCCCCAAGAGTTAATCCTCCAACACCCGTTGAAGAAATAATACCAGCCGGAACCGCCAATCCGAATGGGTGTGTTGCATGGTCCACTTCACCCCAAAGATTTCCACCTCCAACCCGTACTGTTTGATCTGCCAGGTTGACACGTACACTTTTAAGTCCAGATAAATCAATAACCAAACCTTCTTCGCAAATCCCTAGTCCTCCTCCATTATGACCACCACCTCTAATTGCGACTAACAAATTATTTTCTCTTCCAAAATTTACACATTCTATTACATCGGCAACGTCTTTACACATCACGATCATTCCCGGATGCTTATCAATCATTCCATTAAAAACTTTTCTGGCTTCGTTATATTCAGGATCCGAAGTTTGTACAATTTCTCCCCTAAGGTTCATCTTAAAGTCTTCGATTAATGAAGAAGTTAAATCTTTAACAGTTTGTTTTTTTTCCATTGTATTTGACATAGTATTAGTTATTAATTGGTTGTTATAAATTATTTGGAAAGGATCATTCCTTTTAAGGACCAGAGGATGTAGAGTACATCCTTTTTTGATTCATCATTAATGCCATTCTTATCTAAGGCTACAAAAATATCATCAATTACATGCATATATTCGCCAAGACTAATGTTCATGCCTTTATGAGCAGTTTCCATGTCTTGCCCATTATATTCAGGAGGGCCCCCGCTGCCAGCGCTAAAAAATTCAATAGTATGCTGCTTAATAACGGCGAGGCGTTCGGGTTGCTCTTTTAGTGGTAAAAACCGGGAATTCACCGCCGGATTGTTCATATGGGCCTCTACAGCATCATCCACTATCATTGAAATACCTTCAGTTCCTCCTAATCGTTCAAAAAGTGTTGTCTTCATCTAAATAGTTTTGGTTATATCTTAAAATTAGATAGATTAAAATTTATAGCCTACTACTTTTAATCCAAAAAATTATACTTTTAAATCATCGCAATTTTAAAGGATCAAGGTTTTAACTTTGATACATTTGTGCATATTTTGAAGGGAGGATCCCAAACTTCTCTAAAAAGGATTTTGAAAAATAAGCAGGACTGTTAAATCCACTTTCGAAGGCAATTTCAGAAATATTCCCCTTTTGGTCATGGATTAGTTCCAATGCTTTATGCAACCTGTATTCCCTAATGAAGGTAATAGGAGATTTACCGCTAAGCTTCTTAACTTTCCTATATAATTGGGATTTACTATACCCAAGTTCTTTACTTAGGGTGAGTATATTAAAATTCGATTTGTTCCAGTTAGCTTCACAAAACTCAACCAATTGAGTAACGAATGACAACTCTTGAGGAGTCAAGGTTCTGATTAATTGATCATCAATGATAGCATTTCGATTTTCATTTTCATACAAGGACTTTACTGAGGAAGAAATAACAATTTGGCCCTGAATAATTTCACACATTTGCGTTGCCAGAAGAATAGACTCCGAAAAAATACCTTCCTTTGATGTCACAGGAGTACCTGCGCATAGCCCTATTTTTAATCGTTGATTATCCCTTTCCAGTTTAGGATAGCTGTATTTAAAACCATCCTGTATTTTTAGGGCACACAGTACAGCATTGGTGACGGATTTAAAAGAGATCAAGTATGATTTGTCATTTTCCCGGACTATACTCCCTTCAAAATTATTAACAGATTTCGCAACACTGCGATGGAATTTCTGAGTGAACATGCTTAACTGATGCGTATCCAGCCTGTGGAGATAATCGGAGGTTTCTAGGACCATGATGACTCTAAATGCAGGATCATCAATGATATTCAAGTCTTCGTTTTTCACTTTTTGAGGATCTTCAATACGACCAAGAAAAGATTCCACCAAATGTGGATCTACTTCTATGATATCATGAGGAAATTCACCATGAGCATGGTTGTGCATATTTTGGATGGCCTCCCGGTTAGGTGCTTCTATCAAACAGAAAGCAGTATGCCGTTCAGTATCACACCAATAAGTCATTCCCTTGCACCCATATAGATGCTCTACTTTCAGATCTTCCTGGTGCATTAAAGCAACATGCTCTGCAGTAATTTCTTTCGGGATATCATGTCGGTCCATGTATATGGGCATCTGCTTTGTTTTTATACAATTTAAGAAAAATAATTAAATTTTACCGATTTATTTACGCAAACCAACCCAACTAAACCCGAGTTAAAGAAATCAAATCTGGGGAAATAAACCAACAGAGATCGAAATAACCAAATCACTTATTTTAACCAATATTAAATTAAGACGAGAGACAAGTCCAAAAAGACTTTGTTACCTTGCCAACTTAAATGGATACAAGACCACTTCACTTTAAGCTTTATAAACCTTGCGGTATAATAAGTCAGCTTATTTCTAGAAGCCCCCGGGAGTTACATAAAAAGAAATTTTTAAATGAGCTTTATGATTTTCCTAAAGGAGTGATGCCTATAGGTCGGTTAGATGAAAAATCTGAAGGTCTGCTTCTTCTCACTACAGATGGTAAGCTAAGTGATGATATAAATCGCTCCGGTGTAGAAAAAGAATATTATGCTCAATTGGATGGGGAAATAACAAAAGAGGCAATAGCACTTTTAGAAAAGGGTGTTGCAATTGGTTTTGAGGGGAAACGATACCTTACCAAAGCTTGTAAGGCATGCAAACTAAATGCCCTGCCAATTTTTCCTGAGGCCGATAAAAGACTTAGAATAGGACGCCACAGACCTACCAGTTGGATAAGTATTACCCTTACGGAGGGTAAATTTAGGCAGGTTCGTAAAATGACCGCAGCAGTTGGATTCCCTACTCTCCGACTTATTAGGATACGTATCGGCGATATATCTTTAGAAAATTTATCACTGGGGGAGGTAACACTTTTGACAAATCTCACCGCCAATTGCGAACAATTCAATTCATAGGAATAACCTTTCCTGAGCCGGATATATCTATAATCATACTGGGACTACCTTTGTAATAAACATTACCGCTGCCTTCAATGTTCACTTTTAAACTTTCTGTGCAATAGACTTCACTATCTCCTGAGCCTTCAATGCGTAAATCTGTATTGGCCGCCATAAATTCTGCACAATTAATAGTTCCGGACCCTTCATTGATAATAATTAAGTTATCTGTGTAACCGGCAATTGCAATATTTCCAGTCCCTATATTTTCAATTTCCATAATCCCGGCATTTTGTAATTCGAATACAGTAATATCTCCTGTACCTTTGTTTTTTATGCCGTTTAAATCTGCCACCGTAATATTGGCTTCCAAATAAGTGTTTTTGTAGTTTCCGTCTTCCAGGTATATCTTTAATAGGCCATCGGAAACTGCAGTTTTAACTCTGTCAATGATATTATCATCCGCGATAATTTCCAGAGATTGTGTCGGACCCTGAGTTATATTAACTACAAAATTCCCTTCACTACTAATTTTAGTAAATAGATTTACGTCTCTGAATTCTGAAACAGTATTTCCTGATCCTGTATAATCATCTTTGGAACAGGAGGCCAATGTTATTGCCGTGATTGCTATTAGAAATAATCTTCTCATGATATTTTAGAACTAAGAAGTAATGTTATTTCTTTTTGTTCCTTTTGAAGAATGACTTCTGCTCATACTCCATCCATAACCCATATGATAATTTAAAGTTCTTTTAATGTAGTTCATGTCTAGTGTTCTCATGATGATCGTTTTTTGATTGACGTATACTTAAAAGACGTACTCATTTAATTTTTGTTACAAAATCATGACATAAATTAAAGAAATTGTTTTGTAATGACTTCGAGTCTTTATTTAAGCTACTACAAAAATGAGGTAGAAGTTATTTTAAATATGCTGCTGAATATATCTTGAGGGAAGAACCCCAAGTTTATCCAAAAATGGTAAAATATGTAGAGCTTATTTTATTCCTAAGATTCTTTTAAACATACGAATCTCGCATTGATAGAACTTACAGATCAATTCTATAAAATCTGAATACTTATTGTTTGATTTCATTTGGTGTTGTATTTACTATTTAACTATTAGTATAGCCAAACACTAAAAAATCACAATCAAATCAAGAAAATTTAAAAATAAATGGGGAAATGGATGTTTTGTGGAGAAAGTTTGAAGTTATACTTTCTTTACCCGAACGGCATTAAGCCCTTTCATCCCTTTTTCCAATTCAAATGACACCTTATCATTTTCTACAATCTCATCGATCAGGCCACTTACATGACAGAAATATTTTTCATTGTTTTCAGCATCAATGATAAAGCCAAAACCCTTAGAGGAATCAAAAAATGACACTTTGCCCTTTCTTACAGGATCTACCTCTTCTATATCTCCTTCTTCCCTCTTTGGAATACCAAGGATAATATCTTCTGCCTCAATTTCCACTTTCAGAGAAGGATCCGGAGGAGTATCTGTTAAATTTCCATTATGATCTACATATGCAAATTCAATACCACCACCCTTTTCTTTGGCGGCTGCTTTACGTGCTTCTTTCTTCTTTTGTTTGTCCTCGCGTTTTTTAAGACGCTTTTTTTCTTTTTCGCCTTTGCTATATGTTTGTTGCGATCTTGCCATTAAAATGTTTTATTAGAATAATATAGTTTAGTTTAAAAAGAAGCTTGATTAAGAAATGAGCGCTTGGAAAAGTAAGTGTGGAACTGTGAATACTCCAAAAAATTAGCCAGAGCGATAGTAACTATAGGTCGGTAATCATCTTATTAAACTTCTGTAAAGATAACACCTTGCATTTTAATTTACAATTAAAAGGGCTGGAAAGCTTTTTTTGACCTCCGCAATAGATAAAATAGAAGTTAAACTTTGCGGATAAATTGTAAACTATCTGATATTTGAACGAGGATGCCAATATTGTTTTGTAAATGCTTATTTTTAAATACAACTATTAATCCTTGTGGTTATTCATTTTAAGCATCCAATTATTAAATACATTACGGTAACCAGCCATATGAGAATAAAACTCAAAAGATCAAAACGAATCCCAATGCACTTAATATGGTCTCTTATTTTGCTTTTAAGCTTTCATTCCTGCAAGGATAAAAAAGACCAGATTACTGAGAAGGAATCGGGGATTATCCATCAAATGGAAGAAGATTTTGTCCAAATTTTTGATGGAGCCAGCTTAGAAGGCTGGGAAGGAGACACCGCATACTGGCGTGCATCTAATGGTGTACTGATTGGAGAAGTCACGCCCGAAACACTTTTGGAAAGCAATACTTTTATTATTTGGCAGGGCGGGCAGCCGTCAGATTTTGAACTAAAGTTGGAATTTCGCATTGCTGAGGCCGGGAACAGTGGTATTAATTATCGAAGTGAACGCCTGGACACAATTCCTTATGCTCTTAAGGGATATCAGGCCGATATTGATGGCAAAAACACCTATACCGGACAGAATTATGAAGAACGAAAACGCACTACCCTGGCTTACAGGGGAGAAAAAGTGTTTGTTAAATCGCAAGATAGCCCACATGAACCGGGTTCCCTGAGGGCAAATGTGCAAAATAATGCCTGGAAGAACAGAGAGGTAGTAGAATTTCTTGGGAACTCAGACAGTTTAAAATCCAAGATTAAAGCAGAAGATTGGAATAGCTGCCATTTAATAGTTAAAGACAATCGTCTGCAACATTTTATAAATGAAATATTAATGAGTGAGGTAACGGATCTCGATTCAGTTAACCGTAAGTCTTCTGGCTTTCTGGGTTTACAGGTACACGTAGGGCCGCCTATGATGGTAGAATACAAAAATATAAGATTAAAAGAATTATAAGCAGATATGAAACCCATAGTACAAATATCTTTGGACCTTACAAATATTGATGAAGCTTTGGAAACAGCCGCATTGGCTATGAGAGCTGGGGTTGATTGGCTGGAGGCAGGGACTCCCCTGCTATTGGCTGAAGGGTTACACGGCGTAAAAAAATTACGTGAAAACTTTCCGGGTGTACCTATTGTGGCAGATCTGAAAACTATGGATGGGGGCTATCTGGAGGCAGAAATGATGGCTAAGGCCGGCGCTACACATGTAGTAGTCATGGCCAGGGCACATGAAGAAACCATTAAGATTGTGGTTGAAGCTGGAAAAGATTTTGGAATACAAATAATGGGCGATAATTTGGGCTGTCCAGATATGGTGGCCGGTGCCAAACGATTGGAAGAACTTGGCTGTGATTATGTTATCCATCACATTGGTTATGATGAACGTCGTGGGATAGCCGCTCAGGGTTTTCCTATGCCAAGTCCCCTTGATCAGTTGCGAGAGGTGGTAGCTGCTGTGAATGTGCCTGTGCAGGCGGTAGGTGGCCTCTCTCTTGAGCAAGCCATTCGTTGTCCCGAATACGGGGCTCCCCTTGTTGTACTGGGAGCTCCTTTAACCATAGATGCGGATTCATTTAGGACTGCTGAGGGTGATCTTGAAGCATCATTAAAACTAATATGTGACAGAATACATGCATATCCAGAAATGAAATAATCTATTTTTAAGTGATAATAAAACTCTAATTATATGAACTCTATTGCCGTTGTAAATTTTGCTCCTAAAAAAGGTAGTGTAGAAATTCGAGAAATACAGAGGCCAATTATCGGTGATGACGAAGTTCTCCTTGAAGTGGTTAATGTAGGAGTTTGCGGGAGTGATTTGCACCAGTGGACAGCAGATCATAGCTGGCCTGTAAATTACCCTGTAGTTCTTGGACATGAATTTGGAGGTCATATTGCTGAAATTGGTAAAGGGATCAAGGATTGGAAAGAAGGTGATGCCGTGGTTAGTG
>CAJQNH010000078.1 GCA_905479615.1 uncultured Eudoraea sp. | reverse complement strand
TAAAATCATTTTTAACCTCTTTTGAAAGTCCGCTTGTGGTATGTGATTTAGGTTGTGGGGATTTTAATGTAGGAAAAGACCTGGTAAAGTATACCGAGAAGTATATTGCGGTGGATATCGTAGCGGATCTAATCGAGCATAATAAAGAAAAATTTAAAGAAGAAAATCTAGAATTCCATTGTTTGGATATCGCGGTAGATGACTTACCTGCTGCGGATTGTGTTATTTTAAGACATGTACTCCAACATTTATCGAACGATGAAATACAAAGTATCGTTAGTAAATTAGCCCATTATAAATATGTTATTTTGACAGAGCATGTCCCTGAAGGAGATTTTATACCCAATAAGGATATTATTTCAGGACAAGGAATCAGACTAAAAAAACAAAGTGGATTAAACTTATTAGCTGCCCCATTTAATTTTAAGGTAAAAGAAGAAAAACAATTATTGTCTGTTGTTTTAAATGATAATAAAGGGCTTATCGTAACTACGATTTATAAAGTTTTTTAAGAACCACCTATGCTGACACCCTTGGCTGCTGTGTTGATTTACTTTGTATTCTATACTTTTTCTTTATCCGGATAAAAAGTTTCCCCTTTGGTTAACCAGGATACACCAAAAGCGACTAAGGCAATTGTTTCGGCCCAGAACACAAAAGAGGTTTGCGATTCATTCTCTTCGACGACATTTAAGTAGATTGCTATAGAAATCATACAAGCCAACATGATGATCCCACAGGCGATGTAAATTTTGTTTCGAGCTAGTTTCTGTTGTGTTGGTTCTATGTCTTTCTTGGTTTTTGTAAATTGAAAGAAGCAAAAGGAAATTAAAGACAGGAAGAAGCCAATGGCACAAGTAAAATGGACGATCCCTACCCAATCATTGGGTCCGCTGTCCGTTGTAGGGAATAAGGCTACGCCCACCGCAAAAAAACCGGCCATATTACCTATCCAATTGTCCTTTTCATCGTAACCGGTGTAATAAAACATAAATAAGGCCACCGCACATATGGCACCGACGAAAACATTTCCCATTCCGGTATAGTAGTAGTGACTTATGGATTCATGAATGACATCTCCTTTAAAAATTAAAAATACACCGATCATTAGAACGAAGGGTAGTGAAATGCCTATCCATCCAACGGCATTTCTTAAGGCCATATACGAATTGGTATGGGTCTCATATTTGTTGAAAGTAGGTTCCATAATTTAGTTTTGGTTAAATCCTTATTTTAATAGAACAAGGTCAATAATAAACGCTTCCTCTTTTCACGCCTGCCATGCCTTCGGCTTGATAAACCGGTCAGGCAGGCGTAAAGTTTCTATACATCCTATTTTAAACAGAGATCAATCCGTTAAGGTCACGATCACCCGATCTAAAGTTCCGGTAAAGGCAAAAGGATCTCCTTCATAATCCTTGTCGACTTGCGTTCCGGAGTCCATTCCGACATCAAAGGTTTCTGCAAGAGAATAGGTAGATATGTGCATCATTTCAAAATATTCCTCATCTGCTTTTTCTCCATTTACGTAGATCTCGCCTGTTCCAGCCCACGGTTTAAGGGTGCCGTCAATTTTAGATTTGTCAAGGATAAAATTGAATTTCAGATCCGTAGGACCCTTTGGTAGTTTAGAAGACGTCAAATGATAATGCACGCCATCCAGGAAGTTATAGTCGAAGTGAAGCTTTCCCTTCTTGATGTACATGGTATATCCACCGGTCATACCGCCGCAAGCAACGATTACGCCTTCTTCATTTCCTTTCAGGTCGATGGTTGTTTCAATGGTATGGGACCTTCCTTTAACCGGAGCAGATGCTTTTTCAGCAATACGGACGGCTCCCGGAGCATAATACGTGAACTCCTTTTTATCTCCGAACAGCACATAGTTAACGGCATTTAATCTTGCCAACATATCGTCATAGAGCGGATAGACCTGGTTCGCCCAGGCTTCCTCTTCAAATATTTTCTTGAGCTCCTCTAATTTTTCCGGATACTCCGCTGCAAGATCCGTACTTTCAGAAAAGTCTTCTGCCACATGATAAAGCTCCCAAACATCCTCTTCAAAATCGGCTCTTTTATTGATATCCCAGGGCATTCTATTGGCATGAAGCGTAACTGCTTTCCAGCCATCTTCCCAGATCGCTCTGTTACCAAACATTTCGTAATACTGTCTCTTTTTGGCATTAGGAGCATTTGCATTATCAAAAGAATAATTCATAGGAACCCCCGTAAAAGGTTGTTGTTTTATGCCGTGGTATTCATCTGGTCTTTCAATGCCTGCTGCCTCCATGATCGTTGGCGCAATGTCGCTGATATGATGGTACTGGCTTCTGACTTCTCCTTTTGACTTTATTCCCTTCGGCCAGTGAACCACGAGTGCATCCTGTTGTCCGCCTCTGTGTTCTGATTGTTTAAAGTACGGGAAAGGTGTATTTCCAGCCATCGCCCATCCTGCGTGATAATGCGGGTAGCTATCCCATTGGCCCCAATTATCATAATTCCTCATATTAGCATCAAAAGGGGTCTGCATTCCATTTAAAACATAGGTTTCATTAAACGTACCTGCAAGTCCGCCTTCTCCAGAAGCTCCATTATCTGCAGTAACCATGATGAGTGTATTGTCAAATTCTCCTATTCTTTTTAATGTTTCAATAACCCTGCCTATCTGATAATCTACATGTTCCATTTGTCCTGCAAATACTTCCATTTGCTTGGCGTATAATTTCTTCTCATCATCATTTAAGGATTCCCAAGCAGGCAGTTCTGCAATTCTATCTGAAAGTTTAGTGTTTCCAGGGGCAATACCCATTTCTATCTGATTCTCAAGAATCATTTCTCTGGCCTTGTCCCAACCCATATCGAATTTTCCTTTGTATTTAGCTATATATTCATCTGGTGCATGGTGAGGAGAATGCATCGATCCGGAAGCCCATAACATCATAAATGGAAGGTCCTTGTCTAATGATTTATGTCCAGTAATCCAATCAATAGCTCTATCGGCTAAATCTTTATCCAAGTGGTCTGCTTTTCTATATGGCTCTGGATGATGATCATCCCACATCACCGGTATAAATTGATGAACATCTGCAGCCATAAAAGTATAAGCATGCGCAAATCCTTCATCACTCGGCCATCGATCAAAAGGGCCCACTTGCGAAACTTCATACAAAGGAGTATGATCCCATTTTCCCAGTGCATAGTTTATATAACCTGCCTCTTCAAGATAATTTGCAACTGATTTAGCAGATGGAGGCACAATCGCGTTATAACCAGGAAACCCCATAGCTGTAAGTGCATGACTACCCAACCCAATCATATGAGGGTTTCTACCTGCCATGAGTGTAGCTCTGGATGGAGAACATAATGCGGTTGTGTGAAAATTATTATAACGTAAACCATTATCAGCTAATTGATCAATATTTGGTGTTTCAATTAATCCACCGAAACTTCCAACTTGAGCAAAACCGACATCATCCAGTAAGAAAATAATTACATTAGGAGCGTCTTTCGGAGGTCTTTTTTTCTCCGGCCAAGCTTCAACAGATTCTTCATATGTTTTGGCAATTTTTCCTTTGAACTCAACCTGAGATTCTTTTTTTACTGCAGATTTTTTTTGTGATTCATTGCATCCAATAAGCAAGAAAAGAAAGGATGCAAAGAAAATTAGATTCAAATTTGTTTTCATGATATAGTTCTTTAAATTCATATTTATTGTTTACAACAATGGTATATAGTTTTTGTAAACGAATATATTGAATTAATATATAAAGACTCAAAATCAATCTAAAACTAACAGGAAATAGTCCACTTACTATACCATAAGCGACTCTATCTAATGTGGTGGATATATAAAACAATTAATTTGATGCTAATTCTGCTGGTTATCGCCTAAAATCGCGAATTGCTCTAACTTTAAATTTCCGGTGTGCTACATTTTTATTGTAATGATATGATGTATTGCCATCTCGAAATCTTATAAGACGCGCCTGGTTATTATCATAAGCAGTGGCACTCCAATACAGTTCATCAGCAAATTCACCGCTATTAGTTCCGCCCTGTCCTATAACCTGGTACATTATTCTTAATTCATCGAAAGTGGGCAATCTCCATCCCTCACCTAATTGCTCGTGAATTTTAGCAGCATTTTTCCATGGCATTGGTCCGGCGTCTTCAAGATGTGCGATTTTGCCAGTATTGTTAGAATCATTAATTACAAAAATAATTCCTCCATCGTAGAGATCACCAACAACTAATTTTGCAAGAGGCGTTACCTTATTCAAGGAATCAATACTAGTTTTTTCCAAAGCAATAGAATCCTTAATATCTGCTGTTTTAACTTTTGGCAAAGTGGGTACAGGTTTTTCGGAGCCCGTATTAAATACTGAAAAAGCCCATATTGCCACACTAACAAGTACTACTGCAAGAGATACCGTAAGCACTCTTTTTTTTATATTGGTGTCTTTCCCCTGTTGCGTTCCTTCAACTTTCCTGTTGGCTTCAGCTGCAAATTTTATCCGATTTTCTTCTTCGGCATGCTGCTTGGCCTTCACTTCTTCCTTATGTATTTTCTCCTGTTCGGCTCTTAGAATAGTTGCCGCTTCTGCTGTTTCATCAAATCCGTTCTCTTCCCCGGTATTTCTCCTGGTTTCTTCCTCTTCCTTACTTCTTTTCTTCTCCTCTGCTTTTTTATTGGTCGATGCTTCCTCACCTTCCCTAATCCTCTTCTCCTTCTCTGCTCTTCTTTTGGCCATAGCTTCTTCCCATAATCTATCCTCCTCGACTCTTCTTTTGGCCGATGCTTCTGCTTCTTCCATAATTCTTTTTGCCACCTCTGCCCTTCTTTTGGCTTCGGCTTCCTCCCATAGTCTGTTCTCCTCCACGGCTTCAATTTCTTCCTTAGAACTCATCGGTTTCTCGGCTATTCTATCGGTTTCTCCTTCTTCTGTAAAACTGATCTCTACCTGCTTTTCGCCTATGTCATTCGCTGCCTTCTTTTCTATTTCTTTTTTGGATTCCTCCTGATACAGATTTTCTACAAATGGCGTAATTATCGTGCTTATGCCTGCAGTAACCTTATTATATACTTGATCAGATGAATCCCAATCCCCTATAGGCTTTCCCTCCTCCGGCAATACCTGTAATTCACGTAGATTGAATTCGTAGTCTATTAACTTAAAATCAATATCCCATTGACAATTATCAACAATTATCGGGATGACAACAGACTGGTTTTCCTTATGCCTGTCAATGACAGCCTTAAATTCAATCTGCTTGATAAATTGAGAATTCATGAAATCATCACTTACCAGGAGAAGAAATATATCGGTATGATGTATGCGTGATTCAAAATAACTTTTCCAGGGCTGCCCGGGAATAATTGGATCATCGTGCCAAATAGATAAATCGAAAGCTTCGTTCAATGGCTCGGAATGACTCAAAAGATGATGCATTATATCTTTATCCGCCAAGGTGTAGATCACAAATATATTTATCTTCCGACCCATTTATTTAACAAATTAGTCCTCATCAGGAAAATCAGTACATGCTTTGCAGCCGGGGAACGTCTTAATTTTTCCGTTTGATTTTTCTATCTCTATTATCTAATATAGAGAATAAAAATATCAATGCTGGTAATGTTATTAAATTATTTCCAGTTCGTAACTGGCTGTCAATGCGTTGTGTATGGCAAACCTACCTCAGGCAGGTCTCCAGGGTTTGAATTATGCCAACCACCCTGCTTTATCTAAGGATCTGTATTCTATAGCTGCAGTTATACACCCTAATGTGCAAGCTTTAGATAACATAAATAAAAATGCATTATAACATCAATTTTATACCACCCCAACGTTTTGCACTTTTGATACGACTGATTTTTAGTAGAATAATCCTATCTTGAATTCCACAACGAAATCATAGCCTAGACGGTTGTGCACAATTAAAAAATTAAGGGGTAGGAAGACTTGAAAATCTATATAAGAAACCTCGGAAAACCATGTCTTTGAAAAAAAATAAACAAGAAAAAGCAAGGCTACATTCTCGTAACAAAAACCGAGAAAGATATGATTTAAGGGCATTAACAACCGCTATACCTGAGTTGAAAAAATATGTAAAACCTAATAAATTTGGAGTCGATTCAGTCGATTTTTCAAATCTATATGCGGTAAAACTTTTAAATAAAGCAATACTAAAACAATATTACGGAATAGAGAGCTGGGAGTTCCCAAATGAAAATTTATGCCCTCCAATACCTGGAAGAGCAAATTACATTCATCATATTGCTGATTTATTAGGCGAAAGCAATTTTGGTACGATCCCATTTGGTGATAAAATCACTTGTCTTGATATTGGTCTGGGGGCTAGTTGCATTTACCCAATTATTGGAGTTACAGAATACGACTGGAAATTTATTGGTTCGGATATTGATCCAAAATCGATTGCATCAGCGCAGAATATTGTCAATTCTAATTCATCCCTTAAAGGTAATGTTGAATGTAGATTACAAAAAAATCCAAAAGATGTTTTTCGCGGCATAATAGGCAAAGAAGATAAAATTGATTTAACTATATGTAATCCTCCTTTTCATTCTTCGATTGAGGATGCTCAAAAAGGAACTCGAAGAAAAATAAAGAATCTATCGGGAAAAAAAGTAAAAACACCTGAACTCAATTTTGCAGGAATCAGCAATGAACTAATATGTGATGGTGGAGAATATCAATTTATTCAGAATATGATTGGAGAAAGTAAAAAAATCTCTAAAAACTGTTACTGGTTTTCAACTTTAGTATCAAAACAATCTAATCTTAAAGGAATTTATAAAATATTAGAAAAAATTGAAACTAATCAGATCAAAACGATTCCCATGGGAACAGGTAATAAATCTACCCGAATTGTAGCCTGGACATTTCTTTCCAGCGTAGAACAAAAAGAGTGGAGAGAAACCAGATGGAAAACACTACTATAGAATTAAGATGTGCACAACAAACGCTAAAATTCAGAACAAACCTGCAAACCAACGATCAAGTTCAATCGCTGACCCCAGCTAGCGCGAGCGTTACGATCGTGTCCTACCCAAACCATCCTTCCCTGTCCAGGCTCCCAATATGGCATGGGAATTAAATTTGAAGTAGAAGGTTAGAGGTACAAGGTCAACGCTACTTCGTATTTTCCACCTCTTACTTCGCATTTCAAATTTCGTATTTCGTTATCCCCCACAGCTAGCGCGAGTGTCACGCTCGTATCTAACCCTAACCATCCCTCCCTGTCCAAACTTCGGTACTGAATAGCTTCGCCTATGTGATGACCTTTGATAGTACTGGCGCCTTCTAAGTCGGCAATGGTTCTGGCAACCTTCAAAATCCGGTCATAGGCCCTTGCAGAAAGGTTCAGTCTTTTCATCGCATTCTTAAGTAATGCAAGAGATGTCTTGTCCAACTTGCAGAATCCCCGAATCTGTTTTGGTTTCATCTGGGCATTATAATGTACCATTTCTAAACCCTCAAAACGTTCTGTCTGTATCTCTCGGGCTGCAGTCACCCGTTTTCGAATGGCGATACTCCCCTCCCCTTTTCGGTCTTCAGAAAGTTTTTCAAAAGGAACAGGGGTTACTTCTATATGGATGTCAATTCGATCTAATAACGGTCCGGAAATCTTCCCTAAATAGCGCTGCATTTCCATTGGAGAAGACGTCACTGGTGCACTGGGATCGTTGAAATAGCCAGACGGACTTGGGTTCATACTGGCCACCAGCATAAAGCTGGAAGGATAAGTCACCGTAAAACGTGCTCTGGAAATGGTGACTTCCCTGTCTTCCAAGGGTTGCCGCATTACTTCTAACACACCTCGCTTAAATTCCGGCAATTCGTCCAGGAACAACACCCCGTTATGCGATAGCGAAATTTCCCCAGGTTGTGGGTAGGCGCCACCTCCGACGAGGGCCACATCAGAAATGGTATGATGCGGACTTCTAAAAGGCCGCTGGCATATTAAACCCATGTTTTTAACCTTTCCTACAACACTATGTATTTTGGTGGTTTCCAGGGCTTCCTGTAAGGTCATAGGGGGCAGAATAGAAGGTAGTCGCTTAGCCAACATGGTTTTACCGGCCCCGGGCGGTCCAATCAGAATAATATTATGCCCCCCGGCGGCGGCAATTTCCATACATCTTTTTATACTTTCCTGTCCTTTTACGTCCGAGAAATCATGTTCAGGAAATTCCAGATTTTTATAAAACGCTACACTAATATCAATATGGGTTTGTTCTAAAGGAACGCCTTTGTCAAAGTAATCTATAACTTCAGCTATCTTTTCAACCCCAAATACTTCCAGGCCTTCCACGATGGCCGCTTCACGCGAGTTTACTTTGGGAAGAATAAACCCTTTAAAACCTTCATCCCTGGCTTTTAGGGCAATAGGCAGCGCTCCTTTTATGGGTTGAAGGCTACCGTCTAGAGAAACTTCACCCATAATGATAAATCGCT
>CAJQNH010000077.1 GCA_905479615.1 uncultured Eudoraea sp. | reverse complement strand
TCAGATTCGAAAACCTCTACTGTCTGTGGGAATTCATAAAACAGAGAATAGTTATTTCCAGCATCAAAAGTACCTTCAATCTCCAGGACCTGGCCCAAAATATTAATACCGTCTTCGCCGTTTAACCCATCAAAACCAGGAGGTCCCGGAGGCCCTGTTGGTCCCTCACAGGACAAAATAATTAAAGTTAAAAATGCGCCAAATAGTAATGATATATTTTTCATAATAGTAAATGTTTAATGATTAATATTTTAAGTCTGTCTTTTTAATTTTTTAAAATTTTACATATTGTCTTAACCCAGGAAACAAAAAGCGTTCCAAAAATAGATTATACAGCAGGATTATCTTGTAATTCGGCAAAAATTGAGGCTTTGAGGTATTGTATTTCAGATAATTTCCTATTTTTAGCAAAACCCAACTAACTAAATTATGATGTTAAGGCAACAACGTGTTGTAATCGAAAATATTAATCCTCAGCTTCAATGTGGAGCTTTTTTTATTAAGCGAGTTGTTGGAGAATCTGTTACGGTATATGCGGATGTTATAGGAGACGGACATGATATAATACAGGCAGAACTTCAATACAAACACTCATCTGAGAAATCTTTTAATACTGCACGTATGGAACACCTTGGAGACGATGTCCACAAGGTTTCCTTTAAAGTTCTTAAGCAGGGATTTTATATTTACAGAATTTCAGCATGGGTAGATCATGCTCAAAACTGGCAACATGGTATCGAGGCCAAGTTAAAGGACAATCAACATGTTAACAGTGAACTTCTAGACGGTGTTCAGCACTTGCAAGTTCTGACGAAAAAGATAAGTTCTGCTGATAAGAAGTATATAAATGAGTTAATTGAATTTTTTCAAAATGAAGATTTATATGAAAGTGCTGTTAAAGAAACAATTTCAGATAAGCTACATAAGTTATTTGTTAAATATCCTAATCGTGTTTTGGCCAATACAAGTGCCGACCTTCAGGTTTATGTAGACAGGCCTAAAGCAAATTTCAGTACATGGTACGAATTTTTTCCTAGGTCATCTTCCCCTGTAAATGGTAAACATGGTACTTTTCATGATTGTGAGCGCTTACTTCCTAAAATAGCTGAAATGGGCTTTGATGTGCTTTATTTCCCACCAATACATCCAATTGGAGAAGTTAACAGAAAAGGAAAAAATAATACTACAAATGCCCAGGAAGAAGATTCCGGAGTACCATGGGCAATAGGTTCTAAGCTTGGAGGGCATAAAGAAATACATCCGGAGTTAGGTACCGAGGAAGACTTTAAAAAGCTAATAAAAAAAGCAAAGGAACTGGATTTGGAAATTGCCCTGGATTTAGCTTTTCAGGCAGCCCCTGATCATCCTTACATAACAAGTAACCCGGAATGGTTCAGAAAAAGACCTGACGGTACTATGCAGTATGCCGAGAATCCACCTAAGAAATATCAGGATATTGTAAATTTCTATTTTGAATCTCCTGCATTTAAAGAACTTTGGTCAGAATTGTTGGCGGTGACACTTAAATGGGTTGGTCTTGGAGTTCAAATATTTCGAGTAGATAATCCTCATACCAAACCATATTATTTTTGGAATTGGTTAATTGCTGAGGTTAAAAAGAAACATCCCGATGTGCTTTTTTTAGCGGAAGCCTTTTCCAGACCTAAGGTAATGCAACAGCTGGCCAAGCAGGGATTTTCCCAGTCGTATACTTATTTTACATGGAGGGTTCATAAGCACGAAATTATAGAATATATGCTGGAGCTGACCCAAACAGAAATGAAGGAATATTACCGTCCAAATTTTTGGCCTAATACTCCGGATATTAACCCATATCATCTGCAAGGTGCTAATGAGGCCATGCATATTGCCCGTTATGCTCTGGCAGCAACTTTATGTGGTAATATTGGAATATACGGGCCAGTTTTTGAGTATATGATTTCTGACGCCATGCCAGGAAAAGAAGAGTATCTGAATTCGGAAAAATATGAGGTGAAATTTTGGGATTGGTCTATTAAAAATAAATTAACGCTAATCATTACTCGTTTAAACCAGGCCAGAAAAAATCATGAAGCATTACAACAAACCAACAATATCAGGTTTTGCCACATAGAGAATCACCATCTTTTAGCATTCTATAAATGGAACGAAGATAAATCGGATGAAGTTTTGGTTATAATTAATCTTGACTCGCATTATTCGCAACGAGGAATGCTGCAACTTCCCATTAGTGAATTATCCCTTAATATTGAACAAGGGTTTACCGTGCATGATCTTGTCACGGACAATAGCTATCTTTGGTATGATGAGTGGAATTTTGTAGAATTACACCCCGCATTACCATTTCATTTGTTTCACATTAAAAATTAAGAATGCCCAAGAAAAAGCCGGACTCTATTCTACAGCCTCCCTACTCATTTAATGTAGCCTGGGAAAATTTGTTGGATGATAAGAACTTTATAAAAGTATTTCTTTCCGATGTCCTTGAGGCCTATGTGGTTAAGCAACGATGGTATGGGGGTAAAGCGAGTAAACTAAAATATATAGAGCTCCGGGAATACTTCAGGATTCAGCAGAAGGATGAAGTATATTATGGATTATTGCTCGAAGTGAACTTTGAAGAAGCGTTTTACCAGCATTATTTTTTACCCATTGCGTTTGTTACTGACGAGAATTTTGCTGAAAAAGAAAGAATTCTGCCACTAAGTATTAACGGACAAGCAGGATTTATAATAGACGCGATAAACCTTGAAGCTTTTAGGAAGTTAGTTTTTGAGCGTATTGTCAACGCAGAACCAAATGACACTACCCGTGTGAGGTATCATAAAAGCCTTGAATTTCATGATAACGTTTATGAATCATCACGTTTTATGGGTCTTGAGCAAAGTAACACTTCGGTAATAATCAATGATAAATCTGTTATTAAGTTCTTCAGGAGGATATATGCAGATAAAAATCCCGATTTTGAAATGAGTCAGTTCCTTTCGGAGCGCAAAGGGTACAAAAATACACCGGCATATCAGGGTAGCATAAGCATCATAAACGCAGATAATGTTAACGTTACCATAGCTTTAATGCAAGAATTGGTTCCCAATCAGGGCGATGCATGGGATTTTATGTTAAAAGAGTTACATAAAATCTTTAGTAACCTGGAATATAAGGGTATAAACGTTCATCATTTACCCCGCACGGAATTGTTTAAAAGGTTAAACATCCGGGATGTGCCACCTGAAATTATTGATTGGGCAGGTTTGAACGTTTTCCTGAAACTTCAGGTGCTTGCACAGAGAACCGCTGAGATGCATATTGCGTTGGGTTCGGAGTTTGAAGACACCGCATTCACACCTGCCCATTTTAATGGGGATTACGAGGTTTGGCTGAAGAATAGATTGCTTTACCAATTTCAAAATAGATTGAATACTGTTGAAAATAACCTCCATCGCCTGGAAGGTTTATCACTCGATTTGGCAAACGAATTTTTAGAGCGAAAAAATGAGATTAGAAAACGTTTTGTAAATTTTGATTGGACTAAACTTAAAGGAGAAAGGATTCGCGTTCACGGAGATTATCACCTGGGACAAGTTTTGATTCAGGATGATGACTTTTATTTGCTTGATTTTGAAGGAGAGCCAGAAAGTACAATTAGAGACAGGAAGGTAAAGCAGCCGCCATTAAAGGATATAGCAGGTCTTTTCCGTTCATTTCATTACGCGGTTTATGCAACAATTTTCAACCATATGGAGGAATATGCGTATTCACAGGAAGATCTTTTTCTGGCAGGGGAGATTCTGTATCGTTATTTTATCGGAGTCTTTCTGGAGACTTATGCCACTCTTATTCAGGAACATAATATAAATATTGGTTATCGCCAGGAGCGAATATTTCTTTTAGAGTATTGCATGCTTGAAAAGGCAGTTTACGAATTGGGATATGAAATGAATTCAAGACCCAGATGGGCCGTGATACCCTTGCAGGGTATTATGAGTATTATTAACGAACCTAATTAACAACACAAATATGGGCAATGTAATTCCCTATAGCTTATTATCGGATTTTGACATCAATCTTTTTAAAGCCGGCAAGCATTATCGGCTTTATAATCATTTGGGTTCACACCCTATGAAACACAAAGGTAAGAAGGGTACATATTTTGCTGTTTGGGCACCTACAGCCAAATCAGTCTCCGTTATAGGGGATTTTAATTACTGGGTAGAAGGAGAGCATAAGCTTAATGTAAGATGGGATGAAAGTGGTATTTGGGAAGGGTTTATTCCGGGAGTAGAGCAAGGTGCCTTATATAAGTATAAAATACATTCCAATAATAACGATATTAAAACTGAGAAAGCAGACCCTTTTGCAAGATATTGTCAACATCCGCCTAATACAGCCTCCGTTGTATGGGATAATGCTTATAAATGGAAGGATAAGAATTGGATGGATACGCGTGAGACCAAAAATGCTTTAGATAAACCGTATTCTGTATATGAAGTTCATCTTGGTTCCTGGAAACGTACTAAAGAGAATGAATTTATGTCTTATGTGGATCTGGCAGAAGATCTGGTTAAATACTTAAAGGAAATGAATTTTACACATGTAGAATTCATGCCGATTATGGAATATCCTTATGACCCTTCATGGGGCTATCAGCTTACGGGCTATTTTGCGCCGACATCCAGATTTGGTAAACCAGAGGATTTTAAACTTCTGGTAGACAAACTTCATCAAAATGATATTGGGGTTATCCTCGATTGGGTACCTTCCCATTTTCCTGAAGATGCCCATGGGTTAGGGTTTTTTGATGGCTCCTCCCTATATGAGAACCCAGACAGAAGAAGAGGATATCATCCGGATTGGAAAAGTTTGATATTTAATTATGGAAGGAACGAAGTTCGTGCATTTCTTATAAGTAATGCCAACTTTTGGTTGGATCAGTATCATGCAGATGGTCTTCGTGTAGATGCGGTTGCATCAATGTTATATTTAGATTATTCTCGGGAAGAAGGTGAGTGGGAGCCAAATATTTACGGTAACAATGAGAATCTGGAAGCTATATCTTTTATCCGCGAACTCAATCAGGAGGTGTACAGTAGTTTTAAAGGGATTCAAACCATCGCCGAGGAATCAACTTCTTTTTCTATGGTCTCAAAACCAGTAAACATAGGGGGTTTAGGATTTGGGATGAAGTGGATGATGGGTTGGATGCATGATACCCTGGAATACTTTAAAAAAGAACCTATTTACAGAATGCACCACCAGAATGACCTAACTTTTAGTATGACCTATGCTTTTACCGAAAACTTCATGTTGCCTTTTTCTCATGATGAAGTAGTATATGGTAAGCAGTCATTATTATATAAAATGCCAGGAGATGAATGGCAAAGATTCGCTAATTTAAGATTGCTTTACGGATTTATGTTTACTCACCCCGGTACTAACCTCTTGTTTATGGGTGCAGAGTTTGGGCAGTCTTCTGAATGGAATTTTCAGCAAAGCCTCGATTGGCATTTGCTACAATATGATTTTCACTCAGGTATTCAGGAGTTGGTAAAGGACCTAAACAAGCTTTATCGTTCATCACCTGCCCTTTATGAAAAACAATTCAGCTCTGAAGGATTTCAGTGGATTGATTACGGTGATTATGAGAATTCTGTACTTACATATATCCGTCGAGGTCACGATCCTAAAAACGATCTAATTGTAGCCTGTAATTTCACTCCGGTAATCAGAGAAGGATACCGAATAGGAATTCCAAAAAAGGGAACTTTAAAGGAGGTTTTTAATAGTGATGCAAAAAAATATGGTGGAAGCGGAAGCAAAAATACTGGCATAAAAGTTTCCAAAACCCCATGGCATGGTCACAAAACTTCTGTTGAAATTACAATTCCACCACTTGGGATGGTTGTTTTTCAATAAATATGGCCAACTATAACGTTTTAGTTTATAAATGGTTGTAATATCATTTTTCTTTTAAAAGTTAAAGTCTTTTTTTTGCAGGTCTCTAAAATCACCCTTTATGATTACCAATACAGAATTAGAATACAAAGGCAACTTATATCCAAACAGTATTGTAGAATTTAAGCGCGATTCAGATAAATTTTATTTTACTTCAGAGAATGGTGTTGTGCTCGAGATAACCGTACTGCGCAATAGTGCTATACGATTCAGATATGCTACAGAGGAAGTTTTTGAACCAGATTTTTCATATGCAATAAGTCCTGATGCCAGCAGGGGTTACAATAAACTTGAATCCAAAGAAACCAAAACAGAATATCTGATTTCAACTTCTAAAATCATCGTTCTGGTTGATAAAAAAACAATGAGAACCCAGATTTCCGATTTAGAAGGAAATATCATCAATGAGGATGAACTTGGTTTTCATTGGGAGGAAAATTATGAATTTGGGGGTAATTCGGTGAAGATGAGCAAAATAACCCAATCTGCTGAAAGCTTTTATGGAATGGGGGATAAAGCTACACACTCTAACCTTAAAGGTAAAAGGGTAAGAAATTGGGTGACAGATTCATATGCATATTCTAAAGATCAGGATCCTTTATACAAAGCGATACCCTTTTTTGTCGGACTTCACAATAATATTGCTTACGGGATATTTTTTGACAATACCTTCGAAACTCATTTCGATTTTGCTCATGAAAGAAGAAATATAACCAGTTTTTGGGCAGACGGTGGAGAAATGAATTACTACTTTTTTTATGGCCCTGAGATGTCAAAAGTGGTAAGAGCATATACAGATTTAACCGGAACACCAGAAATCCCACCACTATGGGCATTGGGTTTTCATCAATCTAAATGGAGTTATTTTCCGGAGAGCAATGTTAAGAAAATTGCCGCGAAATTCAGATCCCTTAAAATTCCTTGTGATGCTATCTATCTCGATATAGACTATATGGATGGATTTCGATGTTTTACCTGGGATAAGAAAAAATTTCCTGATCCTAAGGCTATGATACAGGATTTATATAAAGACGGCTTTAAAACTGTGGTCATGATAGATCCGGGAATAAAGGTAGATAAGGATTATTGGGTTTATCAGGAAGCCTTGGAGAATGATTATTTCTGTAAAAGAGGAGATGGCCCTTTAATGCGTGGTAAAGTTTGGCCGGGTGAGTGTAGTTTTCCTGATTTTACGAACCCAAAGGTTAGAAAATGGTGGGCAGGCCTCTATAAAGAGCTAATGGCAGAAACGGGGGTCCATGCGGTATGGAATGATATGAATGAACCTGCTATAATGGAAGTTCCATCTAAAACAGCTCCTTTAGATACCAGACACGATTTTGATGGTCATCGCTGTAGTCATAGAAAGGCTCATAATATTTATGGTACTCAGATGGTAAGGGCTACTTATGAAGGAGTAAAAAAATACGTTTACCCCAAACGTCCTTTTGTTATAACCAGGGCTGCATATGCAGGGGCACAACGTTTTAGCTCTACCTGGACCGGTGATAATGTTGCTACCTGGGAACATTTGTGGATTGCCAATGTACAGGTACAAAGAATGTGTATGAGTGGTATGTCCTTTGTTGGTTCAGACATAGGAGGATTTGCAGAACAACCCAACGGAGAACTTTTTGCGAGATGGATACAATTGGGTATCTTTCATCCCTTTTTCCGGGTGCATTCAAGTGGAGACCACGGGGATCAGGAACCCTGGTCATTTGATAAGGAAGTTACTAATATAGTCAGGAAGTTTATTGAATTAAGGTACCAACTTCTTCCTTATCTGTATACCATGTTTTGGAAATATTCTAAAGAAAACATACCTATGCTTAAACCCTTGGTGTATTATGATCAGGAAGATTTGCAAACGCATTTTAGAACTGATGAGTTTATATTTGGGGATCAAATATTAGTCTGTCCTATACAGGAACCCAACGCAATGGGAAGAAGAATGTATATTCCCAAAGGAAAATGGCATAACTTTTGGTCTGGTGAGGTTATAGAGGGAGGAATGGAGAAGTGGGTTGCCGCGGATATTGATAAAATTCCAATTTTTATAAAAGAAGGCGCAATAATTCCCAAATACCCTGTCCAGCAGTATGTTGGTGAAAAAGTTATAGAAGAATTAATCCTGGACGTTTACTTTAAGTATGGTATTGAAAAATCCACAGTTTATGAAGATGAACAGGATGGCTATGAGTATACCAAAGGGAATTATAGCTTAAGGAATTTTAAGTTGACTGGTAAGAAAAATGAATTGATAATCCAGCAGTTTAAAAATGGAGCTTTTATTACTTCTTACAATTCATTTAAAATTAATCTGATAGATTTACCATTTAAAATTAAAGAGATAGAGATAGATAATGAAATAGTTCCGATTAAAAACTTAAAGCCAAATGGGAACAATACAATACATATAACAAAAGAATTTACAGTATTGCACATCACAGGAAAATAAATTTTTTGTATTTTAATACTTAATATTCAATAAAATGCGTGCTAAAAGGTTTTTACTGGTATCCATATTATTACTGGGAATCGCTTCTTGCAAAGTAAATCCATTTACAGGACAAAAGGTATTGAACTTTTATCCCAACAGTCAGATTTTCCCAATGGCCTTCGCTCAATACGATGAATTTATCAGCCAAAATAATGTTCTGGATAACAGTTCAGAGGCAAAGATGATTACTAGGGTAGGACAGCGAATTTCTTCTGCCGCTGAAAGATGGTTGTCCGCTAATGGCTATCCCGGATATCTAAAAGATTACCGCTGGGAATATAATTTGGTAAAAGACACTCTTATTAATGCCTGGTGCATGCCTGGCGGCAAGATTGTTTTTTATACCGGTATTCTGCCTATTTGCCAGGGAGAAACAGGTGTCGCGGTGGTTATGGGTCATGAGGTGGCACATGCATTGGCAGATCATGGGGCACAACGAATGAGCGCGGGAACCTTACAGCAACTCGGAGCCGTAGCCGGAAATATTGCCATTCAGGACGATAAATCAAGAAATATGTTTAATCAGGCATACGGTATTGGTTCTGCGGTTGGACTTATGCTACCTTTTAGCCGTAGTCATGAAACGGAAGCAGATAGAATAGGGCTTCAGATTATGGCCATTGCAGGCTATAATCCGGATGAGGCCGCTGAACTTTGGAAGCGAATGAAGGCTAATGCAGGAGGTAATGCACCACCAGAATTTTTAAGTACCCACCCTTCTAATGATACCAGGATTGCGAATTTAACGCAATGGGCCCCATTGGCAAAACAGGAAGCTCAGAAATTTGGTGTAGCTTCATTTCAATAGACTATTTAAATTAGTGATTCCTCTTATATTTGTATATTCGAAGCTGCTCATATAGAGCAGTTTTTTAGTATATGGCCAGAACTTTTGCAATAAAAGGAAGTAAGAAACTATTAAATGCCTGGGCATTTTATGATTGGGCTAATTCTGTATATAGCCTGGTAATTGCATCCGCCATTTTTCCCATTTTTTATGGAGCCTTGTTTAGAGTAGCGGATATTGAGAAAGTATCCGTATTTGGCGGTGAAATTGCCAGAGCTCCGTTAATTAGTTATCTTACATCAGCAGCCTTTTTATTCATTGCTATAATCACACCACTTATATCAGGTATTGCAGATTATTTAGGTAATAAGAAAATCTTTATGAAGTTTTTTTGTTACCTGGGGGGAATTTCCTGTATCGGGCTATACTGGTTTTCATTGGAAAATATTTATTTGGGCCTTATTTGCTACTTTTTTGGTCTTGTAGGCTTCTGGGTGAGTTTTGCAATTAACAATTCCTACCTCCCGGATATTGCCTTCCCGGAGCAACAGGATAGAATAAGTGCCAAAGGATTCTCAATGGGTTATATAGGAAGCGTTATTTTGCTTCTTTTAAACCTTGCTATGGTAATGAAGCCGGATATTTTTGGCATAGAGAGTGATGCTGCTGAAGTAGCTGAGATTAAAGCTATGAAATATTCATTCGTTACTGTGGGTATTTGGTGGATTTTGTTCAGTCAGTATACCTTCTATTACTTACCTGCAGGGGTTAATCGGAAAGGGGTTCGAAAAAATATTATTTTCAATGGATTTAAGGAGTTAAAAGGAGTATGGTATCAATTAGGAGATGAGGTAAAGCTAAAAAGGTATCTTGTTGCCTTTTTTGTATACAGTATGGCTGTACAGACAGTGATGTTAATTGCTACCTATTTTGGAGAGCAGGAGATTAATTGGGGTTCAGTAAGTGAACGCACCACCGGATTAATTGTCAGTATACTGGTGATTCAGTTGGTGGCAATAATTGGAGCAACCATGACTGCTAAGGCGTCAAAAAGATTTGGAAACATTAATACGCTTATGGTGATTAATATATTATGGGTATTTATCTGTATATATGCCTATTTCATAATTACACCAACAGATTTTTACATAGCAGCCGGTTGTGTGGGAATTGTTATGGGAGGTATACAGGCACTGTCGAGATCTACATATTCCAAGTTTATCCCTGAAACAACCGATACGGCTTCCTTTTTCAGCTTTTATGATGTTGCAGAAAAACTAGGGATTGTAATTGGCACTTTTTTATATGGTTTTATTGCTCAGTTTACCGGAAGCATGAGAAATGCAACTATATTCCTGGGGCTTTTTTTTCTTAGCGGATTGTTTTTACTGACCAGGGTAAATAAAAAACCCTGACGTTTCCGCCAGGGTGTTATTATTGTTCGTTTTTTGATGTAATTCTATCCTCTGGTAATATCTCCGGAACCCGAAGATTTAGTATCTAGTTTTGTTGCATCTCCGCGATAATGAATATCTCCGGAGCCAGATACCCTTGCTTTTAGCATTTTATTAGCCGTTACTTTAATATCGGCAGATCCTGAAATACTTGCATCTACGGTATCGGCAATAAGGTCATAAGCCTCAATGTCACCAGAACCCGAAATTTGAACATCAAATACTTCGGTAGTACCACTTAAATTGATGTCACCGGAACCAGACATCGATGCGCTAAGCGTTTTAGATTCCACATCCAGTGTAATGTCACCGGAGCCCGACATATTTGTGCTAAATTCTGAAGCGGAAATCGTTTTTTTGCCGACGATATCTCCAGAACCAGATAAGGTTACTTCATTAACGCTTTCTACCGGAACGGTTACATAAATACCACCATCCTTTTTCCAGGAAGAAGGTTGAAGGTTATGCCCTTTTTTTACTTTAATTACCAATTTGCCTTCCTTTACTTCTGTTTTAATATACTCCAGTAAATTTTCCTCTCCTTCAATACTTAATTTTCCCTCTTGCCCATCAACCAGAATTACATTAAACCATCCAGACACGGCAATCGCATCGTAATCATCTGTAGATCTTTCAATGGTTACTACATTGCCGTTTCCTTTTATTTTCTGCGCATTAGTGACGGCAATAGTGCAGAGGGCTATTCCAAGAGTAATTATTTTCTTCATGATAAAATGTTTAAGTTATTAGTTTTTAATATTGAGTGTTTTTGTTTAATTTTTAGAGAAAGTAATACTTCCATAATCACTCGTTATGGAGATCATATTTTCACTACCTGCGCTGCCGTAAAATCCTTTGTAATAACGCTCGTTTGATTTCTCTTTACTTATGCTGATTTCAAAATCATCTTTTCCATTAACCCCCGCATATTCGGCTGTAATTTCAAAATTAAAGTTATACATAGGATCATAACCTATTTTGATGCCCGTATAATCTGTGCGGATTGAAACATTTCCGGCATCCTGGGCCATATTGGCTATGCCCACAGAGCCATAATCTGCATTAATATCTACATTCCCGTGAATAGTACCCAGTTTAACATTTATGTAGTCCCCGTTGCCTTGTACATTGTTGGCTTCATCTACATCTAATTTACCATAATCACTGGTATACTCCAGGTTTTCCATTTGTCCGATTGCCGCATTTGTATAATCAGCACTAATGTTTAAATTTCCAGCTTTTTGGATGGTAAACCCAGAATAATCGGCAGAAATCTTAGCACTATTTACATATTCTATAGTTGATTTTGAAGTGTAATCGAATTTTAATTCATTATTTCTTCCGTGAAGTTCACCAATTTCTAACCTTCCGTAATCACAACTAATTTTGGCATGGCCATCAATCCGGTCCAGCATAATATTCCCGTAGTCGTTATTTAGATGAACACTGTTTTTTACTGGGAGTTTAATGGTATAGTTTATTTGCATGTTCACATTGTTACTTTTCCCCCAATTCCAGCCCCAGCTTCCTTTATCTTTATTGTAAATAGTTTTTGCAGAAACCATATCGCTGCTGGCTTCAAAATCTACCGTAATTTTATCAAGCTTTTCCTGTACTTTAGACTCGTTATTACCACTAGTTTTTATATGAACTTCTATTACTACTCTGTCTTCGTTCCAGGAACTCAAAGTAAGGTTTCCGTAACTATTGCTGATTTTCAGCAAGGCATTTGAATTAACATCATATTCCTTCTTTATCGTTTTCTCCTTGGAATATTTGCCTTTTAAATCCCCATTATTGGCATTGGCCATAACCGGAACTACCAGGAGTGCAATTAATGTGTATTTAAATAGTAATGTTTTCATCATCGTAGTTTTTAAAGGTTTTAATATTTTCTATTTTGTCCATAACTTCTTGTAGTAAATCTATTCGGGTTTGGAAATTGGTAATCATTGCGCTTAGTATTAATTTGCTATTTCCCCCATTAAGTAGATCTTGTTCAAGTTTCTTATAGTTTATTTCCAGTTTGTTTAATTGTATCATTGCATCATCCACTAATATTTTAGTTTCAGGTGTGCTTTCGTTCTCCAGTTCTTTTATTTGATCTTCAATTAGGCTGGCAAAGTAAAACTGAGTTTGCGAAGCTTCCGGTGAAATTTTAGCTAGCTGGTCATCTATAGATGGTTGATTTGTATATAGCGAAGTCCCGACTGCGAAAAGCAACATTATAGAAGCTGCTATTGATAATGGTCTCCACCAACTATGTTTTTTTGGTGTTAGCCTTACTACACCATTTGCTTTGCTCAACTTCTCCAGGAATCTTTGTTCATGACCTGCCTCTGGTTCTTCTGTATCAAAAGAACCTTTAAGGGTTTTGAACATTTCCTCTATTTTTCTATCTTCTTTCATAATTAAGCGTTTATCATTTTTTTTCTCAAACTTTCCTTCGCTCTTGATATGGTAGTTCTGCAATTCGCATAACTTATGCCCATAATTGAACTAACTTCCTCGTAATCATAACCTTCAACTAGATGTAAGGTCAAAGAAATTCTGTAATTGTCTTTCAATTGTTTCATAGTTTCCATTACTTTTTGAGCCATTTGTTCTGTACTCCCATGATCCTCAGTAATTCCATCATTATCTTCGACCTTGTACAATATTTCATCTAATCCTACCTCTTTCTTTTTCTGTTGTTTTCTGTAATAGTAAATACTTTTATTAATAACTATACGCTTTAACCACGCACCGAAAGTAACATCCCCTTTAAAAGTATGCAGTTTCGTAAAAGCATTTAAAAACGATTCCTGCATAACATCTTCAGCTTCCGCACTGTCCTTTACAATTCTATATGCCGTGTTAAACATGGCTTTGTAATAGCGATTGTAAATTTCAACTTGTGCACTTTGTCTACCTTCCAGACACAATTGTAACAAGGTTTCAGTATGTACTTTATTTTGGCTCAAAAAGTAAATGCTTTATATAAAAGATTGAATAATTTAAGGAATGTTACACTTTTTTTGGAAAAATATCTATTTGTTGGCACAAGAATTGTCCTAAAGAAGTAGAAAAGCTTGTATTCACGGTCTTTTTCGCCTAAAGAGGTGTCGTTTAATAAAGTACACGTGGAACATAATAATAGAAAACCTGTCCTATAATGACAGAATGACCGAATAAAATGCTATGGGATATTCCAATTATTCAAAATTTGACAATATGACGTTACAAGGAATTGATGAAGATTCTGAATTAATACCATTATTAACTCCTGAGGATGAAGAGGAAATGAATAATGAAAGTTTACCAGAGGTTTTACCTATTTTACCTCTTCGAAATACCGTTTTATTTCCAGGTGTAGTAATACCAATTACGGCAGGAAGGGATACCTCAATAAATTTGATTAAGGATGCTAATAAAGGATCGAAGGTCATAGGTGTTGTTTCTCAAAAAGATGAGGAGACTGAAAACCCGGGAATTAAGGATATTAATGTTTTAGGTACTGTAGCCAGAATTTTACGGGTATTAAAAATGCCTGATGGTAATACAACGGTAATAATACAGGGTAAAAAGCGATTTGAGATAGCGGAGGTTCTCACGGAGAATCCGTATATGACAGCTACAATTCGAGAAGCAAAAGAAATAAGACCCACGCCTGGTGATCAGGAATTTCTGGCTATCATTGATTCGATAAAGGAACTGGCATTAAAAATCATCAAAAATAATCCTAACATCCCAAGCGAAGCTTCCTTTGCCATAAAAAACATAGAAAGTAATTCTTTCCTGATAAACTTTGTTTCTTCCAATCTTAATCTTGATGTAAAAGATAAGCAAGACTTGTTAGAGATTCCTAATCTGCAAGACAGGGCACTAGCCACATTGAAATATATGAATGTGGAGCTTCAGAAATTAAAACTTCAGAAAGATATTCAATCCAGGGTGCGCAGTGATATGGACCAGCAGCAACGCGAGTATTTTTTACATCAGCAGATGAAGACCATTCAGGAAGAACTTGGTGGTGTTTCTTATGATGAGGAAATTGATGAAATGCAGGCCAAATCCAAAAATAAAAAATGGGGTAAAAAGGTGGCCGAACATTTTGAAAAGGAATTGGCCAAAATGCAACGCATGAATCCACAGGTGGCTGAGTATTCCATACAAAGGAATTATTTGGATTTATTTCTGGATTTACCATGGAATGAGTATTCCAAGGATAAATTTGATCTTAAACGGGCTCAGAAAATTTTAGACAGGGACCATTATGGACTTGAGGACGTAAAACAAAGAATAATTGAATATTTAGCGGTTCTTAAGCTCAGAAATGATATGAAATCTCCAATTCTATGTCTTTATGGACCCCCTGGGGTTGGCAAGACCTCCCTGGGTAAATCGGTGGCCGAAGCATTAGGCCGGGAATATGTTCGTATGTCTTTAGGAGGTTTGCGAGACGAAGCTGAAATTAGAGGTCATCGTAAGACTTATATAGGGGCTATGCCCGGGAGGATTTTGCAAAGTATTAAAAAAGCAGGGACTTCAAACCCGGTCTTTATTTTAGATGAAATTGATAAATTAGGGGCTAGTCATCAGGGTGATCCCTCTTCTGCTATGTTAGAGGTTTTAGATCCAGAGCAAAACAGTGAATTCCACGATAATTTCCTTGAACTTGGATATGATCTTTCTAAAGTCATGTTTATTGCAACAGCTAATAATCTATCTAGTATTCATCCTGCCTTGCGCGATAGAATGGAGATAATAAATGTTACCGGGTATACCATTGAAGAAAAAGTGGAAATTGCCAAACGGCATTTGCTGCCCAAACAGCTTAAAGAGCATGGACTCTCATCGAAAGATTTAAAAATAGGGAAACGTCAGCTGGAAAAAATTGTTGAAGGATATACCCGCGAATCCGGTGTTCGTGGCCTTGAAAAACAAATAGCGAAAATGGTCCGATATGCAGCTAAATCAATTGCTATTGAGGAGTCATATAACCTGAAGATTAGCAATGATGATGTTGAAAGAGTATTAGGTCCAGCCAGGATGGAACGCGACAAATACGAAAATAATGACATAGCCGGAGTTGTTACCGGATTGGCCTGGACCAGTGTAGGGGGCGATATCCTTTTTATAGAATCTATTTTGTCTAAAGGAAAAGGTACGCTTAATATAACAGGGAACTTAGGTAAAGTAATGAAGGAATCTGCAACCATTGCAATGGAGTATATAAAATCTAATGCTGAAAGTTTTGGCATAAACCCTGAAGTTTTTGAAAAGTATAATGTTCATATTCACGTGCCGGAAGGAGCAACGCCCAAAGATGGCCCAAGTGCGGGCATTACCATGCTAACTTCATTAGTTTCTTTATTTGCCCAGAAAAAGGTCAAAAAAAGCCTGGCTATGACAGGTGAGATAACCTTAAGAGGTAAAGTTTTACCTGTAGGTGGTATAAAAGAAAAAATACTTGCAGCTAAAAGAGCCAGGATAAAGGAGATTATACTATCAGAGGAGAACAGAAAGGATATTCTTGAAATAAAAGAGGAATACTTAAAAGGACTAACTTTTCATTATGTAACAGATATGAGCGAGGTAATAGATGAGGCCATTACGGACCAAAAAGTAAAAAACGCCAAGAAATTATAGCTAATATTCGTGATACTAAATTGGCCTTTTATACTTTAAATTGAGTAAAGAGGGCTTTTTTTTTAGTTTTGGCTTTTATTCATTTCTCGCTACTTTTATCATATGGGAAAGATTACCATTGCAATTGACGGTTATTCGTCAACAGGAAAAAGCACTATTGCCAAAAAACTGGCCAGTGCTTTAAATTATATTTATGTAGATACTGGAGCTATGTACAGGGCAATTACCTTATTTGCTATGGAAAATAAATGCATAGATAATGAAAGTATTGATCACAATAAGCTTATCAAACTTCTTCCAAAAGCGAAACTAAAATTTAAATTAAATAAGGAATTGGGCTATTCCGAAATGTTTCTCAACACAAAAAATGTGGAGCGGGAAATTAGAAGTATGCCCATTTCTAAAAAGGTGAGCAAAATTTCAGTAATCCCGGAGGTAAGAGAAAAACTGGTAAGCATGCAAAGAAAAATGGGAAAGAAAAAAGGGATAGTTATGGATGGAAGGGATATTGGAACTGTAGTTTTTCCCGATGCAGAATTTAAAATATTTATGACGGCTTCTCCTGATATAAGGGCGTCAAGGCGTTATAAGGAATTGATTTCAAAAGGAGAAAAGGTAACCTACGAGGAGGTGCTTAAAAATGTTCGTGAACGGGATTATATAGATTCAAACAGGTTATCCTCACCTTTATTAAAAGCTGAGGATGCAATTGAATTTGATAATAGCGATATGGGCTTAAAGGAACAGTTTGAACGAATCCATTATTACGCGCTGCAGGTTATTGAAAAACAAAAAAAGAACGCTTAAATAGCGTTCCTTTTTTATATAAAACAAGGCAACTAGGCGTTAGGGATTATCAATACCTGATCTGGATGAATTATATCCGGGTTACTCAGAATATTTGTATTTGCACTAAAAATCTGTTTATATTTCATTGGGTCTCCATAATAGTGCTTTGCTATTTTACTTAGAGACTCTCCACTTTTGACAACATGACGATGATACACAGTGCTATCTCCTACAGAAATATTAGCCTTTATATCTGCTGGATGTTCACCACCAATTTCTTTTATTTTATCCCAAATTAGATCTTTTTCATATTGGGTATTGGCTTCTCCTTTGATCTTTAATACCCCTTCCGCTTCAACAACATCACCATCTTTTATTCCCAATTGTTCACCTAAATTCAGGACTGCCTGATATTTCACTTTAACACTCATATTGTTTATTTTAATTGTTACTATTTGTGTTCCCGAAGTTACAAAATACCCATTCATTTCACTAAGAAATATGTTAATCTCGACCATTATTTTAATCCTTCTCGTTCACTACTTTGTAAAATAACATTTTAGTTGTACTTTTGCACTCCTTTTTTACAAATAATCAGGAGAGAAAAAAGGGCAAAAAAAAATCAAATAACAGCTTCTGTAGGAATTGTTTAACTCTTGAAAGTACTACGGAATACAAATTTAATCAGCACATGGCTGAAGAAAAAGCGATAACGGAAGTAGTAGAGACTACTGAAGTAAAAGAAGAACAAAAAGTAGAGGCTCCAAAACAGGATCCTCAAGAGTTTTTGGATAATTTCAATTGGGAGAAATACGAAGAAGGAATAGAGCGTGTTGAAGATTCCAAGTTGGAAGAATTTGAAAAATTAGTTACCGAAAATTTTGTAGATACTGCAGATGAAGAGGTTGTACAAGGTGTGGTTGCTCATTTAACCGACCGTGAAGCTATTATCGACATTAATGCCAAGTCTGAGGGTGTTATCTCGCTTAATGAGTTCCGATACAATCCTGATCTGAAGATTGGTGATAAAGTTGAAGTTCTTATTGATGTCCGTGAAGATAAAAGCGGGCAACTAGTATTATCTCACAGAAAGGCCAGAACTATTATGGCCTGGGATAGGGTTAATGCTGCACATGATAAAGAAGAAGTGGTAACCGGTTTTGTAAAATGCAGAACAAAAGGGGGAATGATAGTAGATGTTTTTGGAATTGAAGCATTCTTACCGGGTTCACAGATTGATGTTAAACCTATTCGGGATTATGATCAGTATGTGGGAAAGACCATGGAATTTAAAGTTGTAAAGATTAACCATGAGTTTAAGAACGTAGTAGTTTCACATAAAGCTTTGATTGAGGCAGATATTGAAGAACAGAAGAAAGAGATTATCAGTCAGCTCGAAAAAGGCCAGGTTCTCGAAGGGATAGTCAAGAATATTACTTCCTACGGTGTATTTATTGACCTTGGCGGTGTTGATGGTTTAGTTCATATCACGGATCTTTCATGGAGTAGAATAAACCATCCAAACGAAGTAGTAGAATTAGATCAGAAACTCAATGTTGTTATTCTTGATTTTGATGACAATAAATCCAGAATTCAACTAGGTCTTAAACAATTGGAAAAACATCCTTGGGATGCACTGGGAGATGAAATAAAAATTGGTGATAAATTAAAAGGCAAAGTAGTTGTAATTGCAGATTATGGTGCCTTTTTAGAAGTTGCCGAAGGAGTGGAAGGATTGATTCATGTTTCTGAAATGTCTTGGTCAACTCATTTGAGATCAGCACAGGATTTTGTTAAGGTCGGAGATGAACTCGAAGCAGTTGTTTTAACCCTTGATAGAGAAGATCGAAAAATGTCATTGGGGATTAAGCAATTAACGCCGGATCCATGGACTGATATTACATCTAAATATCCTGTTGGTTCCAAACATAAAGGAATTGTTAGAAACTTTACCAATTTCGGTGTTTTCGTTGAATTGGAAGAGGGTATAGATGGATTAATATATATCTCAGATCTATCCTGGACCAAGAAAATAAAACATCCGTCAGAATTTGTAACAGTTGGAGATACTTTAGAAGTTGAAGTATTGGAGCTTGATGTAGAAGGTCGTAAATTAAGTTTGGGCCATAAACAAACTACAGAAAATCCCTGGGATAAATATGAAAAGGAATTTGCCCTCGGCACTGTTCACAAAGCTTCAATCTCTGAAATAGTAGATAAAGGCGCTGTTATAGATTTTAATGAGGATATAACCGCATTTGTACCTCAACGCCATATGGAAAAGGAAGATGGTAAGAAATTGACTAAAGGTGAAGAAGCTGAATTCAAGATTATTGAATTCAACAAAGAATTCAAACGTGTTGTAGCAAGTCATACTTCTATTTTTAGAGAAGAGGAACAACGTAATGTAAAAGCGGCTAAGAAAAAAGCAGCTGTTTCAGCAGAAGAGGCTAAACCAACTTTGGGTGATGCCAATGAACAATTACAAGCGTTGAAAGACAAGATGGAAGCCGATAAGAAAAAATAGGTTTCGAAGAAGTCTGCTTAACTAGTAGTAAAGAAAAAGTCCTGATATATTCGTCAGGACTTTTTTATTTATTAGGTATTTCCATAATATAGAAGGGGAAAGACCTATACAATATTTGAATCCATCATTTATATTAAGGAGAATTCGCTACTTTTGTGTTCGAAAAGAGAATGTTATCTAGCACATGAGTCAAAAAGTATTGCTTTCTTCTAAAGAGATTAACATTATACTACACCGCCTGGCTTGTCAACTTTTAGAACATCATTTAGATTTTACAGAAACTGCATTAATAGGAATACAACCACGTGGAATTTTTCTTGCGCAAAGGCTTTCAAAAATTCTTAAGGAGGATTACGGAGTTAAGCAAATAAATCTGGGACTCCTTGATATTACATTTTATCGGGATGATTTTAGAAGAGGTGAAAAAACCCTGGAAGCCAGCAGCACTAAAATTGATTTTTTGGTGGAAGGCAAAAAAGTTGTCCTGATAGATGATGTGCTTTATACGGGTAGAAGTATTCGTGCTGCCTTAACTGCCATCCAATCTTTTGGAAGGCCAAAGGAAATAGAATTATTGACCCTTATTGACCGTCGTTTTAGCAGGCATTTACCCATTCAGCCTAACTATCGGGGAAGACAGGTAGATGCTATAAATGAAGAGAAGGTAAAGGTCATGTGGAAGGAAAATGATGGAAAGGATATTATTTATTTGGTAAGTAAATAGGGAACATATGAGCGAATTGAGTGTTAGACACTTATTGGGTATTAAATATCTCAAAGAAGAAGATATTCAACTCATTTTTGAAACCGCTGATCACTTCAAAGAGGTTATTAACAGATCAATTAAAAAAGTCCCTTCACTTCGTGATATTACCATTGCAAATATTTTCTTCGAAAGCAGTACAAGAACCAAGCTGTCTTTTGAGCTTGCTGAAAAACGGTTATCCGCCGATGTAATTAATTTTTCTGCAGCCCAGTCGTCCGTAAGGAAAGGAGAAACACTTATTGATACGGTTAACAATATCCTCTCCATGAAAGTAGATATGGTAGTAATGC